>CAYPNZ010000143.1:0-6905 GCA_964411845.1 uncultured Anaerolineaceae bacterium | reverse complement strand
CAAACAATAGATTTCTCCTTTCTTGTTGTTGTTTGCCTCCCCTCCTTAAGCAAGCGCCCCGATTTTTGTCGGGGCGCTTTTGTTTTTTAAATTTGCTATCAATACCCCAAAATAATTTTCGGGGTGTGATTTTCAAATTTAAAGCGTGTCATTCCCGCCTGTGCCCTGCGGGGACGAAATCGGGAATCCATATCTTTTTTTGTGGATACCGAATATTTCCCTGCGGGAAATTCCGGTATGACATTTAATTTGATAAATGTACAATTTTCGTATCTATTCAGCCACGGGTTGAATAAAACACAGATACTGCAGATTGCACAGATTTTCACGGATTTTCTTGAAAATACTTTAAAATCTGCGCAAATCCCCGTAATCCGTGTTAATCCGCGTTCTATTCTCTATTCACCTGAGTAATTACCAATTTTCTCAACTTGTCACCAATGCCGTTAGGGCGTATCGAAGGGTGTAGACCGCTACAAAATTTCCCGCTCTTTTTCTCGTTTGATAGCGCGAGCGCGCAAATCGTGATTCAAATTTCGCTTGCGAATGCGCAATGATTGCGGCGTCACTTCCAAAAGTTCGTCTGCGCCCAAATATTCAATCGATTCATCCAGTGACATAATGCGCGGCGGCGTTAACCCGACCGTAATATCGGAAAATGATTTTCGCACGTTGGTTAAATGTTTGGTTTTGCAAACATTCACCACCATTTCTTCGTCGCGGGCGTTTTGCCCCACCACCTGTCCGCTGTAAACTTTATCGCCGGGGCGAACAAACAGAGTACCCCGTTGCTGTAAATTGGTCAGCGCGTAAGTGGTTACCGTTCCCGTTTCCATAGCGACCATTGAGCCGTGCGCTTGAATATTGATGCCGCCCTGCACCGGCTCGAAGCCGTGAAACAGGGTATGCACAATGCCCGTGCCGCGGGTGGCAACCAAAAACGGCTGCTGAAACCCGAGCATCCCGCGGGTGGGCACCAAATATTCGGCGTAAACCGTGCCGTCTTCGCCGTAGCGCAAATCGAGCATTTGCCCGCGCCGTTGTCCCATCATTTCGGTGATGGTGCCGACAAATTCGCCGGCAACTTCCAGAAAAACGTGTTCCACCGGTTCCATCAGCGTGCCGTCGGCGGCGGTTTTTTGGATGACTTCCGGGCGGCTGACGGCAAATTCATACCCTTCGCGGCGCATCGTTTCGATTAAAATTGCCAAATGCAGTTCGCCGCGCCCGGACACCAAAAAACTGTCGGCGCTGTCGGTTTCTTCCACCCGCAGGGCGACATTATTTTCCAACTCGCGCCACAGACGCTCGCGCAGTTGGCGGCTGGTAACAAATTGCCCTTCCTGCCCGGCAAACGGGCTGGTATTGATGCTGAAAGTCATCCGCACGGTGGGTTCTTCCACTTTGATGGGCGGCAGCGGGCGCGGGTCGGCGGGGTCGGCGATGGTATCGCCAATGCCGATATTCGGCACGCCGGAAATGGCGACAATATCGCCCGCAGAAACTTCATCGCGCGGTTCTCGCTGCAAGTTGCGGAAGATGAAAACCTGCCCGATTTTCGCTGTTACGGCTTCGCCTTCGGTGTTGATGTGCACCACCGGCTGCCCGGTTTTGAACGTGCCGCTGCTCAATCGCCCGATAGCAATTTTGCCGACATAACTGCTGTATTCTTGATTGGTTATCAGCAGGCGGGCGGGGGCATCAATATCCACCATCGGCGCGGGAATGGTTGAGATGATTGTGTCGAACAGGGGCAACAGGTTATCGTGCAGCGCATCCGGCTCGAAACCGGCGCGCCCTTCCAGGGCACGGGTGAATATCACCGGAAAATCGGCTTGTTCATCGGTGGCGCCCAGTTCAATGAACAGGTCGAAGGTGGCGTTTACGGCAAAATCGGGGCGGGCGGCGGGGCGGTCAATTTTATTGACCACCACAATGGCTTTCAATCCTTTTTCCAGTGCCTGCCGCAGCACAAACCGCGTTTGGGGCATCGGTCCTTCCACGGCGTCAACCAGCAGCAGCACGCCGTCTACCATGTTCATCACGCGCTCTACCTCGCCGCCGAAATCGGCATGACCGGGGGTGTCAACAATGTTGATGATGGTATCTTTATAGCGGATGCCGGTGTTTTTTGCCAGAATGGTGATGCCGCGTTCGCGTTCCAAATCGTTTGAATCGAGAACGCGCTCGGTGACCGATTGGTTTTTGCGAAAAACGTGCGTTTGTTTCAGCATGCCGTCAACCAGCGTCGTTTTGCCGTGGTCAACATGCGCGATGATAGCAATGTTTCGAATATCGTTTCGGGGTTGTAACATAAATTTTCCTTCAAAATGAAATACCGCCGCGGGGGCGGATAGGTGTTGCAAAAAAATTGCCCGCCGAATGGTGGGCATCAGTGCCCCGAAATTGTAACCCCAAACGGGTTTTCGGGCAAAGGTGCGCCGCAGAAAAGTGTACCCGGTACCGAATACCCATGGGTATTCAAAAAAACGCGGCACACGATTGACAAATCCGCTATTTCAGCGTAACATCACAATACGAGTCGCTGAAAAGGAATGACCGATATGATTTTCAAAGTTGATATGAAACGCACGATTTACGGTCTGTATGATTTGGACCCGATTGACCAGAAAATCATTGCGTTTCTGCAAAAAAACGGGCGCGAGTCGTTTTCAAAAATCGCCGAGGAAATCGGTGTGCCGCCCAGCACGGTGCGCGACCGCACTAACCGGATGGTTGAAAGCGGTGTTATCCGCATTGTGGCGCGGTTGAACCCGCTGAAAGCCGAGCCGCGCGTTAAGGCGTCTATCGGCATTCGGTTGGCGGGGGGAAAACACCGCGATGTGGCGCAGCAGATTTCGGAATTTGAGGAAGTGGTCAGTTTGATTATCGGCACGGGCAATTTCGATTTGCTGGTGGAATTATCGTGCAAAGATAACGAGCATCTGTTGGATACAATTTCCAGCATACAGGAAATTCCGAATGTGCAAGCCACCGAAACGTTTATCCATTTTTCCACGGTGAAAAATGCGCTGGAAGACGGGTAATCACCAGCGAAACGGCAGCCAAATCTTTCGCAGGGGGTTGCGTTTTTCAAACAGGGTGCGGAAAAGGAGCGGGCGTATTTTTTCCCATGCTTGAATGACCTGCGTTTTAACGGTTGTATCCGGGTGTGGCTGCGGGCTGAATGTTTGCCGCACATACACGGCACTGATAAATTCTATTTCCGATGATGCTTCGGGCACGGCGCGCTCAATTTGCCGGGCGTGTTCATATACGGTTTGCCAGGGGCGGTTTTTTATGCCCATCCAGTTTGCCAGCCGAAGCAGCGCCGCGTACACCGCCCCCACCGATGGCGCATCCGGCGCATCGGGCGCAGCGGATATGCCGTCAACCAGCCGCATCCGTTTGAGCGCCCACCAGCCGGCAAGTGCGATGGCTGCCAGCCCCAAAAGCCACCCCAAACCGCTGCCGAGGGTGTGCAGAGTCTCGGCGGGGAGCGAAACTTCGCCCCAAAAGGGGAGGGCAATATGGGCTGCCGGCGGTTCGGGGGTGGGGGTAGACAAATTGCCGCCGGCTTCCACATCGCGGGCGCGGTCAATGGGCGAAAAGTCGTCTGCCGGGGCGGTAATGCCCGCGTTGCCGTTGCGGTTTTGGTTGGTCAGCCGGTCAATTGCCGGTTGGGCGGCGGTCGGTTCAAATTCCACCCAGCCATAGGTTGGAAAAAATACTTCTACCCACGAATGCGCATCTTTATTTTGCACCATGTACGCGATACGCTGATTGTCGAGCGTTTCCGGGCGTCCGCGCGCATATCCTGCCGCCAATCGGGCGGGAATTCCCAACGAGCGCAGCATCACAATCATTGAAGTGGCATAATAGTCGCAATATGCCTGTTTCAGGTCGAAAAGGATGTAATCCACTTTATCGCGGTCAGCGGGGGGCAGGGGAATGCCTTCGTTGTAGGCGATATTTTCCCGCAGGTATTGCTCTATTGCCGAGGCTTTGTCGTAAACGGTGGGTTTATTGGCGGTGATTTTTTTCGCCAAATCGAATACACGCCGGGGGATGCCGTCGGGAAGTTGCGTGTAGCGCTGCAAAACCCAATCGGGGATGCGGGCGGTATCGTTTTGCAGTTGTTCTTTGGTTGCCACCGAGAGCATCGAAACCACCTGATACGGTTCTTCGGCGCGCAAACGACGGTCGCTTTCGATGAAGGTTACTTCAAAATACCACGGTTCTTTTTTCCCCGCCCAATAATTCAGCGCACTGTTGCGCATCGTTTCCGGTTTGATGCGTGTGGCTTTGCCATGCGCTTTGCGGTTAACCGTTACCGGGTCGCTCAGCGCATACAGCACCGTTGCCCCGTCGCGGAAAAGTTGGTAAGTTTGGGTTACCGGGGCGCGGGCGCGAAACAGCGGCAGCGACACGCGCGGATTGTTCGCTCCGAATGCCAATTCTTCCGTATCTTGGCTCGACCAGCCATTGCCGTCATAGGTATCGTACACCGCGGCGCGCCAGTATCGTCCGGCAGGGGCTTGCACCACCATCACCGGTTCGGCGGTAAGGGTGCGGGGACCCCCCAGTTCCAAATTTTGGCTGAACGTATTTGCCCCCAACAGCGGGTCGGGTTTGTAATTGAGGTTGGCAAACAGCCGATTCCACTGGCTTTGTGCGCTGCGCCATTGGCGGTCGAAACTGCTGAACACTTCGGTTGTTTGCGTCGGCGACAGGGTTGGCGCAAACCATGCCGCCAGCAGCAGTGCAATCGAAAAAATTACCCCGCCGCGGAAAAAATCAAACCGAACGTCGGGGCGGTAAAAAACGTGATGCGCCCGCCAGTGTTCCTCTTGTTCCATCAAATTAAAGCGAATCACCAGCAAAATACTGACCACCAAAAAAGCCAAAGCGTACAGCGTCAGGTTTTTCGGGGCATAATGGAACATAACCAGCACCAACGCGCCCCCCGGCACCAGCGCCGACCACACTTGCCGGTGGCGAAAAATGGTGAAAATAGTAACATACGCCGCCAGCCACACCAGCAGGCTCATTTCCAAAATGAACATCTCGTTATCGTAACTTACGCCGCCGTTCACGGCGATGGAAAACCACTGTGCAACGCGCGTTGCCAAATTATCCCAGCGTTGCTGCCATGTCCAATCGGCGGGGGCAATGCGGCTGACCACCCAAAACGCCCAGCCGCTGCCAATGATGACACTGAACACGTGGGCAATAAATGTCGGCAGCAAACTTCGGCTCAGCATCAGCCCGATGATAATTGCGCCCAAACCCACCCAACTGACCACATACAATTTTTCTGTCCAGCCGGAATTTGCCACAGTGGCGGCGATGATGAATGCCAACAGCGAAGCAAGCACAACCAGCGATATATTTTTCCGAATGGATACACGTTTGTGCATAAAAATACCAGAACCGTAAAATTATCTTTCGGTGATATAGCATGGAAATTGTAGCCTGTACTCGCCACACGTCAAGCGTGCAGAAACTATCCGAATGCTTTGCCCGAATATGGCGGCGGTGCTATCATTTTCCGTATGGAAAAACCAATCATCACGGCGGGGGTATTGTCCGATACCCATTTGCCATATCGTATGAAAACATTGCCGCCGGCAGTGCCGGAAACGTTTGCCGGCGTGGACATCATTTTACATGCGGGCGATGTTGACCGCTTTGAATGTTTGGCGCCCCTGCAAAAAATTGCACCCGTGCATGCCGTGCGCGGTAATGTGCATTTGGCAGACGGCAGTTCCGGCGGGCGAGACTTGCCGTTGGTTGTGCAATTAACACTTGCCGGGAAAAATGTGGTTGTGGTGCATGGGCATCAACCGGGGGTGTGGGGCGCACTGAGAAAAATACCGGACATCTTTTTGTCTGCATTTGTTGCCCATGCCAACCAAAAATTTAACCGGCGTATCTCGCAGCGGCTGCACCGCCTTTTTCCCCATGCCGATGTGGTCATTTTCGGGCACACCCATGCCCCGTTTAAAAAACGGCTGGGGAATACCCTCTTTTTCAATCCGGGGGCGGTTGCGCCCACCCAAAAAGTGCATCCCAGTGTTGGGTTGATACGTTTTTGGCGGGACAAGATTGAAACGGAAATTATCTTTTTGTCGAATGGTGGCGGTTAATCTGCGGCGGGGGGCGGGAACCCTTCGGCTTCCCATTGACGGTCGCGCAGATAGCGGGTTATCATTGCCAGCGATGATAACAGCGGGATGATGATGAGTGTCACTAAAATACCAAAAAGTGCCAAACTTGTCAGCACACTGATGAACACGATTGCCGGATGAAGGCGCAGTCGCCGCCCCATCAGCGCCGGGCGAATCCAGATATTTTCAATTTGCTGGATGACCAAAAAGATAGCCAGAATGATGATGGCGAAAAGCCAATTTTCCACCGGCAGAAAATTAGAGCCTTCAAACAGGGCGATGGTAACCGCAATCAGTGCCGCCATGGTGGGTCCCAGCGACGGAATGATGTCGAGCACCCCGGCGACCACCCCCACAATCAACGCAGCGGGCATACCCACCGCCATTGCCCCCAGCCACGATAACACCCCCACAATCAGCATCAGCAGCAATTGTCCGCGCAAAAAACTTCCCCAAATCAAATCCATTTCGTGGAGCAGATAATTTGTGTGCCGATGGTACGGCGCGGGGATGTACGACAATATCCAGCGGTGCAGCCGGTGGCTGTCGTGCAACAGATAATACACCGAAACCAGCACAATCAAGCCCCACAAAAAGTTGGTGGACACATCTGCCAGCACAAACCCCAAATTGGGCGCAATTTGGGTGGCAGCTTGTGCGATGGATGCCTCAAAATCGGAAAAGACGTTGTTCAGTTCAACGGGGAATCCGGCAAGATTTAACGGGGTGGCGGTG
>CAYPNZ010000142.1:0-6915 GCA_964411845.1 uncultured Anaerolineaceae bacterium | reverse complement strand
GCAGGAAAAAGCGCTGGCATCGCTGCAAGCCCGCCAAGATTTGCTGGGCAAATTACGCGGCGATATGTCCGGCTATTTTCAGGGCGTAAAAGCCGTGTTGCAGGAAAAATCGTTGCGCGGCATTCGCGGCACGGTAGCCCAATTGCTGCAAGTGCCCGCCGAGTTGGAAACCGCTTTTGAAATGGCGCTGGGCGGCAAATTGCAGGATGTGGTGGTAGACAGTTGGGAAAACGCCGAAGCCGCCATCAATCATTTGAAAAAAACGCGCGCCGGACGCGCCACTTTTCTGCCGCTCGACCGCATCCGTCCCCCCAAACGGCTGACCGTCCCCAAAGTTGACGGCGTCATCGGGCTGGCAGCCGATTTGGTTCAATTTGATGAAAAAAACCGCGCCGCCGCCGAAAGTATGCTCAACCGGCTGCTCATCACTGCCGACCTGCGCGCCGCGCGCCGCGCTTTCGACAAATTGAGCGGCAACTTTCAAATTGCCACCCGCAGCGGCGAAATTGCCCGCTCCGGCGGCTCCATCACCGGCGGCGAAACTCGCCGCAAAGAACAGGGCGGCATTCTTGCCCGCGAACGCGAATGGCGAGAATTGCCCAAACAACTGGCAAAAGTTACCGCCGCCATCGAAAGCCTGCACCAAAAAATAGCGGAAAACACCGCCGCGCAAGAATCGCTGGCGGCGCAATTGGCAGACCTGTCCCGTCAACGAGAAAGCCACCTGCAGCAGCAAAACGCCATCAGCCAAACCGTTGCCGCGCAGGAAAAAGCCCTGTCGGATGCGGAAAACCAAATTCGCTGGCGGAACGATTTGTTGGCGCAAGCCGACGCCGAATTGGAAACCAACGCCCGCCGCGAAGCCGAATTGCGTGCCGAAGTGGAAAAATTGCAAACCGAACAAACACAGGCAGAAGCCAAACTTGCCGAACTGACCGCAGAGTTGGCAAGCCTGTCCGCCGAAACCCTGCAAGCCGCCCTGAATCAAGCCCGGTCGCAATTGGCGCTCATCGGCGAAAAGCGGCAAAACCAGCAATCGCTGCTGAAAACCTATACCCAAACCCTCAACCAACTGCAAACCCAACACCAAAACCGTCAATCGCGCATTGCCGCTTTGGCAGAACAGCGAAACGCCCTGCTGGCTCGATTGGCAGCGCAACAGCAGGAACACGCCACGCTGATGGAATCCATCACTACCTTCACCGACCAAATCGAACCGGCAGAAGCCCTGCTGGCGGAATTGGAAGCCGAGCAAATCACCAAAGAAGGCGAAGAAACCCGTCAGCGCGAACGGCTGCGCCGCGCCGAAACCGAGCATCACCGTTACACGCTGGCACTGGCACAGCGGCAAAACGAAATAGAGGTGCTGCAACGGCAAATTGAAGATGATTTCGGGTTGGTGCAATTTCAACTTGCCGCCGACCAAGTGGGGCAGCCGGTATTGCCACTGGATGCGGTGGTAACCGATTTGCCGGTGGTGGAAAGCGTGCCGGACGGCATCGAAGAGGATATTCGGCGGTTAAAAGTGCAATTGCGTCAACTGGGGCACATCAATTTTGATGCCCCCGACGAATATCGGGAATTGCAGGAACGCCACGATTTTTTGGTGACCCAGTTGGAAGATTTGGAAAAAGCTTCGCACGATTTGAAGGAAATCATCAAAGAATTGGATGGCATCATCGAAGAAGCCTTCACCAAAACCTTTGAATCGGTTGCCAAAGAATTTCAAAATTACTTCAAAATTTTGTTTGGCGGCGGCGAAGCCCAATTAACGCTGACCAACCCGGAAGACATCACCCATACCGGGGTGGAAATTACCGCCCGTCCGCCGGGCAAACGCGCGCAAAGTTTGGAACTGCTTTCCGGCGGCGAACGCTCGCTGACGGCGCAGGCACTGATTTTCGCCCTGCTGAAAACCAGCCCCACCCCGTACTGCGTTTTCGACGAGGTGGATGCCATGCTCGATGAAGCGAATGTGGATCGTTTCCGCAGTGCGCTCACCGATTTGAGCCGCGAGATTCAATTCATCATCATCACCCACAATCGCAAAACCATCGAGATTGCCGACACGGTATACGGCATCTCAATGGGCAACGACGGTGTATCGCGGATGGTTTCGCTAAAATTAGATGAACTTTCCGAAGAGATGGCGGCGTAACGTAAATATCGTAAATAATTTTTTACGGCTATTAGTCCTCTGGTACTATTGAGGCGCCCTCATTGATATGATAGAATGTAAAGCAAGTAAGCGGTAGTAAAAATTCTTGAAGAAAGGAGGCACCCCATAATGTTATTTCTCCCGCGCGAAGAAGGTCAAGGTTTGGTAGAATACGCTTTGATCCTCGTTCTGGTCGCCATCGTTGTGATTGCCATTCTGGTCATTCTTGGTCCGGTCATCGGTAACGTATTCAGTGGCGTCATCAGTGGTTTGAGCTAGTATTCTCATTATTTTCGGTTTATTATTCAAAGCTATTGTAACTATTATCCAAAAAGCCTCGCATTTGCGGGGCTTTTTATGTTGTATATTTCTGCTCACGCAACACCGAAAAGCCTCTTTTTTGATTGTCGGTATTATGCTATAATCAAGGCGTTATCATCAACATATCATTTTCAGAGAGGGTACAACGCTATGACACATCCCGGTTTCTCCACCGACCAACCCCTGCGTGTGGCAATCATCGGCGCAGGTCCCGCCGGTTTTTATACCGCCGAACATCTTTTCAAGCAGAAAGCCTTGAACGTAAAAATTGATATGTTCGACCGGCTTCCCACCCCGTTCGGATTGGTGCGTGCCGGTGTTGCGCCCGACCATCAAAAAATTAAAAACGTTACCAAAATCTTCGACCGCACCGCCCAACATCCGAATTTTCGCTATTTCGGTAATGTAGAAGTGGGCAAACACCTTTCGGTGGATGATTTGCGCCGCCACTATCACCAAATTGTGTATACCATCGGCACCCGCAGCGCGCGCAAACTTGGCATCCCCGGCGAAGATTTGCGCGGCAGCCATTCCGCCACCGAGTTTGTGGGCTGGGTAAACGGGCATCCCGATTATCGCACGCTGCAATTCGATTTAACACAAGAGCGGGTGGCAATCATCGGGGTGGGTAATGTGGCAATGGATGTGGCGCGGATGCTGGCAAAAACCCCCGCCGAACTTGCCGTTACCGATATTGCCGATGATGCGCTGGCGGCATTGCGCCACAGCCGGGTGAAAGAAATTTACATTTTGGGGCGACGCGGTGCGGCACAAGCCGCCTTCACCATCCCCGAACTGAAAGAGATGGGACATCTGGCAGATGCCCAACCGGTTGTTTCACCGGCGGAATTGGTGCTGGATGCCGTCAGTCGGGAAATGGCAACGCGAGACGGGCAAACGCGCCGCAAGTTGGAAATGCTGCACGCTTTTTCCGAAACGCCGCCGGATGCCTCAAAATCGAAAAGAATCATCTTCCGTTTTTTGGTTTCACCGGTAGAACTGCTGGACGACGGCACAGGCGCAGTAAAAGCCCTGCGCATCGTCAAAAATAAACTGGTTGACACGGGAAACGGGGTGTTGCGCCCCCAACCCACCGGCGAATTTGAAGATTTGCCCGTCGGACTGGTTTTCCGCTCAATCGGCTATCGCGGCATTCCCCTGCCGGGCATTCCCTTTCACCGGCGATGGGGTATCATTCCCAATGAAGACGGGCGGGTGTTCGACCCGGAAACCGGTCAGCCGTACATCGGCGAATACACTGCCGGTTGGATAAAACGGGGACCATCGGGCATTGTGGGTACCAACAAGCCCGATGCCGCCGAGACGGTACGGGCAATGCTGGCAGATTTGCAACAGGGCAAATATTTGTCGCCGGAAAGTGCCAACGGGCAAGCCGTGCAATTGCTGGTAGCCGAACGTCAGCCGCAGTTTTTTTCGTATGCCGATTGGCAAAAGTTGGATGCGCTGGAAATAGAACGCGGACGAGCACAGGGTCGTCCGCGGGTAAAATTTATATCAATTGCAGATATGCTCGCCGCAGTGGGCAAATAGGTTTACGTTAGTTTCATCACCACCATGCCGAACACATCGGCGGCGGCGTTGGCTTTATCGGACATATTTGCCACATGCCGATACACTTCGCGGCGGCGCAGCATCAGCATGAGCGGTTTAAAATCTTTCGCTTTGGTGAACAGTTCGGCAATGGCACGGCGATAGGTATCTTCCACTTCGCTTTCCAGTTTTTTGGCGCGTTGCGCGTGCTGCCCCGCCACCCGCGGGTTCGCCATTAACCGGTGCATCGCCATTGCCAATTCTTCCGCCTCTTGCCGGATGAGCATAACCATATGTGTCAAGTGCTCATCGGCTTCCACGCCGAGCAAATCCATTTCCTGAATAGTGGTCAGCGCATAATCGAGCATGTCATCAATGTTCAGCGACAGATTGAAAATATCTTCGCGGTCAAACGGGGTGACAAACGTGTTGTGCAATTCGTCAATCAGCACCCGCCGAATCTCGTCGGCTTCGTATTCTTTGGCGCGAATCTGGTCAATGCTGGTTTCATCGAGTTGCAAAATACACGTTTCCAGCAATTTCAACCCTTCTACCGTCACTTCAGCCTGCTCAATTAACAAACTGACAAACTTATCTTCTTTTTTATTGCTCAATGAATCCAATAAACCCATAAGTATCTCCTGCATTGATGGAACTACACGCAGCATCGTTGTGCGCGATACTTGCAGTTGTGCAAAAAGTAAAAATCCACCCGCAATTGGTGGGGTGAATTTTTATTTTATGCCGAAACTGCTTTTTGGGCAAGCATCAGCGCATTACTTTCCACACAAAAATAATTGCCGCGGCGATTAAAAACCCGCTATTGAACGCATCTGCGCCTTCGTTGACCCGCAGCACAACCCCCGAAACCAGCACCCCCACCGATACCACCGCCCACGTGAGCCGCTGCACCTGATGTTCGATATTGCCCAGTGACCGCCGCGCATCGGGCGCAAACGATGTTTCAAACGATAGAAGCCCCCGCTCTGCCTTTGAGAGCACTTTATCCACTTTGGGCAGCAATTCGATTGAAATGCGTCCCAGCACGGCAAGTTGCTGTTTCCAGTCGCTCCAATCGCGGCGCATTTCTTCCCGCGCAAACGTTTCGGCAAAGGGGATGGTTTCCGACCACGGGTCGAAATCGGGGTTCAAATTGGTTGCCATCCCCGATAGCAAGCCGACAGCACGCACCACAAACAGCATATCCACCTGAAATTGAAAGGGAGATTCGTAAATTAAATCGCGGTATTCTTCCAGCAGATACGGCGCTTCGCTGAATGCCATATCGCGCAATTCGCTCATACCCGTGCCCCAAAACCGGTCGAACACCATTTGGTGCGCTTCTTCCAGCCGTTTGATGTCTGCGCCGGGCAGCAGGGTGTCCGCTTCGATATACGATTGAATGATACGCGCCACATCGCGGGTTCCCACCCCAATGGCAAAATCGCGCAGCGCGGTGCGCAATCGTTTGGGGATGGATGCCACCATGCCGAAATCCACAAAAACAATTTGGAAAGGCGTGGGGTCGTCGTCTGCCGCCTCGGCGGGACGGGGCAGGGGACGAACAAACAAGTTACCGGGATGCGGGTCGGCGTGCACAAAGTGGGTTACAAAAATTTGGCGCATATATGTGCCGTAAAGTTTTTTGGCAACATCTGCCCGCGAAATACCCGCCGCTTCGATGCCCGCCAAATCCGCCATACGGATGAACGCCACATTTTCCATAGTCAGCACCCGGCGAGTGGTATATGCCCAATGCACATCGGGAATGTAAATGCCGGAGTCGTCCGCAAAATCTTCGGCAAACCGCTCGGCGTTATGACCCTCTGCCACAAAATCGAGTTCGCGGCTGGTGACGGCGGTAAATTCTTCCGCCAGCCAATCCAAATTTACCCGCCGCCGCACGCGCGGATACAATTTTAACCAGCGGATTGCCAACGCAATTGCCGCCAAATCGGTTTCTACCAGCACATCAATGCCGGGACGCTGCACTTTTACCACCACTTGCTGACCGTCTTGCAGGGTGGCGGTATGCGTTTGCGCCAGCGATGCCGCTGCCAGCGGTTCGGGGTTAAACTCGGCAAAAACTTCGTTTGCCGGGCGACCGAATTCCCGGGCGATGAGCACCAGCACGCTCTCCAAATCGGCGGGGGGAACTTCATCCTGCAAATCCGCCAGCTCGCCGGTAATTTCTACCGGCAGCACGTCCACCCGAATGCTGAGGAATTGCCCCAGTTTGATGAGCACGCCGCCCATTTCAATTGCCACATTGCGAAAACGGCGCGCAATTTTGCGCCAACGCTCGGTGGCAGATTGCCGTGCCATCCCGCCGACAACGGGCAATCGGCGCAACAGCAAATCCCACCAAATAACGTGCGCAAAAATGGTGGCAAAAAACCAAACAAGTTTTCGGTATCGGTTGGGATTGAATGACGTGCGTTTTTTCACGGTTTTTCCGATGCAGACGGTTATCGTTTCGCTCCACCTGCAATTGTAGCAGACACCGCCCGTTGTGGTAAATTTTGTGCATCTTTTTGTTTGACCATCCGTTTGTATGTGCTATACTGAATTGTGAACAGAGGTTTCTCAACACATCACGGAGGTTTTTATGCAAGCACCACCGGAACGGCTGGGGTCGTTTTATCTCGGTTCCACCTTCGATTTGAAAACAGGCAAACGCACCGATACGCCCATCAATTACGATGCCCGCGACCTGACCACCCACGCCGTGTGCGTCGGTATGACCGGCAGCGGCAAAACCGGGTTGTGCATCGGCTTGCTGGAAGAAGCCGCGCTGGATAATGTCCCCACCATCATCATCGACCCGAAAGGGGATATGACCAACCTGTTGCTGCAATTTCCCGACCTGCGCCCCGAAGATTTTG
>CAYPNZ010000141.1:937-6941 GCA_964411845.1 uncultured Anaerolineaceae bacterium | reverse complement strand
CAATTCTTCCAGCCAAGATTTGTTGTAATACAGCACTTCCATGGAGCGGTTGGGCGGGAAGCCGAGGCGTGCGCCGCCAAATGCCGGGTGAACATCCTGTTGGAAGATACCGGGGGCAAAGTCGGCTTTGTCTTCTTCGGTCAAGCCCCAGTACGGGTCGTTAACATAGGTGTTCATGTCGGTGAGCGCATCCACAGAGGCGTAGAAGGCTTCATCGTTTTGGTAGCCGACGACGATTTGCGGCAGTTCACCACTGACGATACCGGCGCCCATTTTGTCGCGGATGTCACCGTAACCACCTTGGTTCACTGCGTCAACTGTGATGCCGTAGGGGTTTTCGGCGTTAAATTTGTCTACGATGGCTTGCAGTTTTTCTTCGCGGTCGCCACGATGGTTGTGCCACCAAACGACGGTTTGACCGGTGGGGTCAATCCCAGCCAGCGGACCGTCGGGCGCGGGGGCTTCGGGCCACACGAAGGCGGGCACTTCGCTTGAACTTTCTTCGGCGGGGGCGGGCGGGTTGCCCATAAATTCTGCCCAACCGGTGGAAAGTTTGCCGTCAATGATTTCTTGTTTGATTTGGTCGAGTTCGGCTTGCAGGTCGGCAGATACTTTGTCGGCGTTATCATGGAACGGAGCCAGTTCGACGCCGCCGTTTTTGAGGGTGTAATGATGGACGCCACCTTCAAAGGTGCCGTTAACCAGTGCTTCGACGGCTTGGTACGAAACGAGGTCAACCCGTTTCAAAACGCTGGTGAGGTAGGTTTCTTTGTATTCGGGGGCGCTGTTGTACCAGTCTTGGTCAACACCAATCATCATCATACCGCGGTCTTTGGCAGCGGCAGCGGTTCCCAGCCCAACCGGACCGGCAACGGGCATAACAATGTCTGCGCCTTCATCGAAGAGGTTTTCGGCAAAGGTACGACCGTCATCCAGACTGTCGAAGTTGCCGGTGAAAAGTCCGTCACCTTTATCGGTGCTCCAGCCGAGCACTTCCACGTTGGTGCCGTGTTGTTGGTTGTAGTAATCAACGCCTTTTTCAAAGCCAACCATGAAGATGACCACGGGCGGAATGTTGATACCGCCAAAGGTACCGACTTTGCCGGTTTTGGTTACGCCGGCGGCAAGGTAACCGGCTAAAAAGGCAGCTTCGTCAGTTGAGAAGTTCGATTGCCAAATGTTGGGTGCTTGCAGGTAGTCTACGTCAATAATGGCAAATTTTTTGTCGGGGTTGGCTTCGGCGGCGGCTTCGGTTGCATCACCCAGCAAGAAACCGACAGTAACAATCAGGTCGTAATCTTGTTGCAAGAATTCGTTGATGTTTTTTTCGTAGTCGGTTTGTTGCTGTGATTCAAGGAAGTTGACTTCTACGCCAAAGTCCAGTTCGGCATCTTGCATGCCTTTCCACGCCAGTTCGTTAAAGCTGGCATCGTTGATGCCGCCCACGTCGGTTACTTGCCCGACTTTGAATGTTTTTTGTTCCGGTTGAGCCGGGGCTTCGGTTGCTTTCATTGCCGGGGCTTCGGTGGGGGCAGCAGTGGGGGCTTCGGTTGCTTCCATTGCCGGGGCTTTGGTCGGTTGAGCCGGGGCTTCGGTTGCTTTTGCCGGGGCTTGAGTTGCCGGCGCAGCGCCGCCGCAAGCAGCCACAACCATTGCAATTGCAACCAGCAATACTACTAATAGCGAAAGTCGCTTGTTCATAATTAAAAATCTCCTCCAAAATGTTTTGTTTAAGGATTTACATTATCATTACAAAGTTTTGTTCTCTATCCCGGAACGCACCACCTCCTTTAAAAGGTGTTGAAAACGGTTAATATTTTACCCTTTCAAGCCACTCAGCGCAATTCCTTCGGTGAATTGTTTTTGAGTAAAGAAATATATCACCAATACGGGTATCATAGTAATAACCGCACCAGCCATTTGCAAATGCACACGTTGTTGTTCTTCATCCAAAAAATTTGTTAAACCGACTGCAATGGGACGCCAATCAGCGCTATTGGTTACCAGCAGGGGCCACGCCAGGGCGTTCCACGAGCCGATGAAGGCAAAAATGATGACGGTCATAATCGGTGCGCGCGACAACGGCAACACAATGCTGGTTAAAAACCGCAAATGTCCGGCGCCATCAATTTTTGCCGCGTCAAACAGGTCGTTCGGTATTTGGGTAAAGAATTGACGCAACAAGAAAATACTGAACACATTCCCCATAAACGGGATGGTTAACGCGGGCCAATTGTCTATCCACGGAACGGGACCGATGCGCCCCAGCCACGTTACTGTCAGAAAGTTCGGCAGCAGTAAAACCATTTCCGGGATAAAAATTGTTGCCAGCAACAGCGAAAAGAGTAAGTCTTTGCCCCAAAATTCCATTCGGGCAAAAGCATACGCCGCCAACGTGCTGAAAATTACAATTCCCGTTACGGTGATGGTGGTGATGATAACACTATTGACAAAATATTCGGAAAACTGTGCCTGCTCCCATGCTTCGGCGTAATTGCCAACCCGCAACGCCGACGGAAGCCAGCGGAAAGCAATTGCTTCGGCACGGGTCATAAACGAAGCGGCAATCGTCCAGTACATGGGTAGAATCATCGCAATACTGCCCAGAGTCAACACAATATAAACGATGATGTTCCACCATTTTACCGGTTTTCGATTTGGTTTTGCGACAGTTATATTAGCCATAGAACACACGCTTCCCTTGCACGCTATTGTTGATTAATGTGAGTATTAAAACCACACCAAACAAAATAAAGGCAACGGCTGTGCCGTAACCATAGCGGTTATCCGTTTTAATTAAATCCCAAATAACCATGCTCAACGTATCAACCGAGCGCAGTGCCGCCGCGTTGCGCAACACAAAAATGTGGTTAAACGCTTTGAATGTGCCGATAACCCCCAGCAGCGACAGAAAATAGGTAATGGGCGACAACAACGGCAGCGTTACATGACGGAACGACTGCCAACGGTTTGCACCGTCAATTTGCGCCGCTTCATACAGCGACCGCGGCACACTTCCCAAACCGGCTAAAAAGATTACCGCGTTATACCCGGAATATGTCCAAATGCCAAACAAAATAATAACCACCAATGCCAAACTGGGACCGGGCAACCCGAAAATTTTGAAGATGGGATTTGGTTCCAGCAGCCATTTGAGCGGCTCTTGCCCGAAAAACGCCAAAATATTGTTCATCATTCCGGTGGGACGATTGGAAAACATAATGCGGAACACCGAAGCGCTGGCAACCGCCGGCGTAATATAGGGGATAAAGTATAGCATGCGGAAGAATGATTTGGCTTTAATATCTTGATACAGCAAATAAGCAATTGCCAAGCCAACCACCAACTGAACGGGGACAGTGCCCATTGAATACCACGTTGTCACCAGCAAACCGTTCCACAATGCTTTGTCGCCGGAAGCAATAACCGGCGGCACTTCGCCAATTAAAATCCACGCGCCGGAAAGTAACCCGATTGCCGCAAAGGCGCTCATCAGCATTTTGGGGGTGCTGGTGGCTTGCCGCTGCGAATACTGCCACAATTTCCACGAAAAATACAGCAGGAACAACCCGCCCATAATAGACATTACCTGCACCCAAACGGTAATTTCCGTGCCGCTTTCCATCGCCTTGGCATATTGCGCCTGGATGTAATTGTAGGTAAAACTGCCAATTAGCCATCCAATCCACGCAGAAAAAGTCATTTGGAAAAACTGCCCCACATAATGCGTGTTATGGCGATGTTTAAAGGCATAATTAAATAGCACCCATAAAATCAACCCCAGCGCCAACAATCCGAAAGCATATTGGCGTGCCTGAGCAACCGCCGGCACCTGAAAGGCTTCTCGGAAGAGTTGCACATACAATTCGCGTGTTCGTTCCACCCGCCGAACTTTATCGCCAATGGCAAGAATTTCCGGCAGCACCAACACAATAAACTTTAGAAAATAGTATGTGCCCGCCGAAAAAATTGCACCGGGAATAGAAAACAGCCAGAGATACCGACTTTCTTCTCCGGCTGTTCGCAAAATTTTTATGAAGATGGAAATAGCAATAAAAAGTGCCCCTAATGCCAACAAAAATGCAACCACGTATGCCAAATCATCCATCGCTTTGGTATAATTTGCCAACCCCCTGAACGCGCCTTGCTTGATTTTCCATTTGTACATGCTAACGTACAACGAAAACGCGACCGGGAAAAGCCCAAAAACGAAGATGAGTGACATCGCCGGGAAGATAAACAAATACGCCGTGAAACTCTCGCGCAATAGCCTTCCCCTGCGTCCGGCAAGAAACCCGCTGCGGGTTTTGGTGGTACTGGTTTTTATCGTTGCAGTGCCACTAGCCATATTTATTCACATCTCCTTTGTTGATATGGACGGACTATATTTGTAGATAACAGGATACACTATCATTACAATTTTATCAAACATCGGTGGTTCATTGTGTTGGCGTAAACCACACTTTACCACAAATTTATGTTTTTTTGCAAATGCTGTTTTTATACGATATGCCAAATCCGCCCACCAATTTTTGCCATTGCTTTACCGGTGGCTTAAAATTGACTGGTTTGCGTCATGCGAACATACTCGTCTTTTTCCAAGTGGTTTCGCAATTTCGATGTCATCAAATTTTCGGTTGCGGAAGATGAGTGCAGAAATAATTTCGTTCCAACGAGGTAAATATGTCACCCCAAAAACATTCATCCGGAAAAACCAATACTATGTTCTACCGAGTTCAGCAATTCAACCAACGGTTTTTAGACCGCTATTTACCATCGGAAAACACAACTTTGCTGTTAACCTCTATTTTGGTGGGGATACTCACCGGTTACGGTGCCGTTGGGTTTATCTGGATGTTAGACCAAGCACATTGGTTCTTTTTTGATATTGTTTTGACATGGCTGCGCACCCCGTTGGGGGTATTTGCCATTGTGCTTGTGCCGGTGCTGGGGTCACTCATTTCGGGACCGTTGATTTCATTTTTCGCCAAAGAAGCCAAAGGACACGGCGTACCGGAAGTTATGCAAGCCATCGCGCTGAATGGCGGACGCATCCGCCCGGTGGTGGTTGTGGTAAAAGCCGCCGCCTCCGCCGCGTGCATTGGCAGCGGCGGCTCTGCCGGTCGAGAGGGTCCCATTGTGCAAATCGGCTCGGCGCTGGGGTCGGTATTGGGGCAGTTGTTCCGTTTGTCAGAAGACCGCATCCGTAATTTGGTAGCCTGTGGCGCCGCCGCCGGTATTGCCGCCGTGTTTAATGCGCCCATCGCCGGTTCCATTTTTGCGCTGGAGATTATTTTAGGCGAGTTTACCACCAGTTATTTCGGCAGTGTGGTTATCAGCGCAGTCACTGCCAGCATTGTCAGCCGCCAATATCTGGGCGACACTCCCGCCTTTGCCGTGCCGGCATACCGTATGGTCAGCCCGTGGGAAACGCTGTTTTACCTTTTGCTGGGTATATTGGCGCCGCTGGTGGCGTGGGCATTTGTCACATCGCTATACTGGTTTGAAGATAAATTTGACGACTGGCGTTTCCCCGATGCGTTAAAACCGGCGGTCGGCGCGGCGTTGTTGGGGGTGCTGGCTATTTTTGTACCCAAATCGTTGGGCGCCGGGTTAGAGTTTATCGGCGAAGCGCTGGCAGGCAATATACCCATTGTGTTGATGCTGCTTTTAATTTTCGGTAAACTTTTTGCCACCGATTTCACCCTCGGTTCGGGAAATTCCGGCGGTGTTTTTGCCCCGTCACTTTTTATGGGCGCAATGCTGGGCGGCGCATTCGGCGTGGTGGTACACCAACTATTTCCCGCCATTACCGCTTCGCCGGGGGCATACGCGCTGGTGGGTATGGCAGCCGTGTTTGCCGCCGCCACCCACGCCAGCATTACCGGTATCATCATCGTTTTTGAAATGTCCGGCGACTACCGGCTTATTTTGCCGCTGATGCTGGCAACCGTTGTCAGCACGCTGATTTCGATGGCGATGCGGAAAGAAACCATCTACACTT
>CAYPNZ010000141.1:0-927 GCA_964411845.1 uncultured Anaerolineaceae bacterium | reverse complement strand
ATTCAACTGCGGTCGGGACGCGATGTGGATGTGATGCAGGGTATCACCGTTGCCGAAGCGATGCGCGACGAGGCATATACCATCCCCTACGATTTGGATTTGACGGAAACCGTCGCCCGATTAAACGAGTACCACCGACGCGGGCTGCCGGTGGTAGACGAAAACGGCGATTTGTTCGGCATTATTACCGTGTCCGATATAAAACGCGCCATTGAACACGGCACGCCCAGCGACACCCCCATTAAAGAAATTGCCGTCACCAATGTATTGGTGGCATACCCCGATGAAACGATGGCAGATGTGATGCGCCGATTGAGCGTACGGGCAGTGGGACGATTGCCGGTGGTCAGCCGCGAAAACCCCAAAAAAGTTATCGGTTTAATTCGACGGGAAGATTTCATCCGCGCATATAATTTGGCGCTCGCCAACCGAGCCAAAGTGCAGCATCGTATGGACCAACTGCGGCTGCGAAAAGTTGACCACACGGAATTTATCGAAGTGGAAATTACGCCCGACAGCCTCGCCGCCGGGAAAACCGTCGCCGAAATGGCAGACCAATTACCCTACGATGCGGTCATCGTGGCGGTGCGGCATCCTTCCGGTTTGGTGGAAGTGGTTCACGGCAGCACCCGTTTCCAACCGGGAGACAAAGTAACGGTATTCGTCACCGAAGCCTCTCGGGAGAAACTGTTAAAAACATTGGCGGGAGATACCTCGCCCGTGGGTGAAACGGGCACGGCAAAAATCTAGCCCCGAAATGAATTTCAGGACTAAAAGCATCAGTAACAAGTTAAGGTTTTCTGTAAATTATCACCGGGAATAATGTCCCAATAATTTGGCAAATGTACCGGTTTTTCAATTTGCTGTCAATGCCCAAAAGTAACTTTCGGCGGTGAAATTTCCAAATTTAAGGCATGTCATTCCCGC
>CAYPNZ010000140.1:0-6944 GCA_964411845.1 uncultured Anaerolineaceae bacterium | reverse complement strand
ATGTCATCCAAACCGGCGAAATTGTGCTCACCGATGATGCCAAAGCGTTGAAAGAAAATGAGATGGTCAAAGAAGCCTATTTGGGGCATTAACGTATTTTCTTGAACACCGACGATGCGGTATGCACGGCTTCCCTCGGGTTGGACGGCATACCGCATTTTTTAAAGGAAATTGTATGACCGTACCGTTGATTTGCGTGGTCGGACGCTCAAAATCCGGCAAAACAACCCTGCTCGAAAAACTCATCCCCGAACTGAAACGGCGGGGCTACCGTGTGGCAACCATCAAACATCACAGCCATCCCGGTTTTGAAATTGACGTGCCGGGCAAAGATACGTGGCGGCACGCACAGGCGGGCAGTGACCACGTGGTGATTGCCGCGCCCGACAAAGTGGCGCACATCCAAAAAGTACCGCGCAAACCGACGCTCGATGCGTTGGCGGCAACCGTCACCGATGCGGACATCATTTTGACCGAAGGTTTCAAACGGTCAGCCAAACCGAAAATTGAAGTGGTGCGCGCGGCGCGCTCTGAAGAACCGTTCTGCACCCCCGCGGAACTGATAGCCATTGCCACCGATGCGTTTTCCGCGTGGGGGGATGTGCCGATTTTCGGGTTGAATGATGCCGCCGGTTTGGCGGATTTGATTGAACGAGATTTTTTTCAAAAACCGAAGGGAGACGGAGACAATGGCACAAACATTTGATGCAATCATCATCGGCGCGGGCATTATGGGGTGCAGCACCGCGTTTCAACTGGCAAAACGAGGCGTAAAAGTTGCCGTATTTGAAAAAGGGTATTATGGCAACGGTTCCACGGGGCGTTCGTCAGCCATCATCCGCCAGCATTATTCCAACGAATTGACCGCGCGGATGGCGCTGCACAGCCTGCGCGTTTTCGAGAATTTTGACGATGCGGTCGGCGGCGAGAGCGGTTTTACCAAAACGGGGTTTATCGCGCTGGCATCCGCCAAAGATAAAGCCGGGTTGGAAGCCAATGTAGCCATGCAAAAAAGTGTCGGCATCCGCACCGATTTGATTTCCGCCGATGATTTGCGGCGGCTGATGCCCGATTTGTCGCAACACGATTTGGTCGAGGCGGCATACGAGCCGGACGGCGGGTATGCCGACCCCAATTTGACGGTGACCGCGTTTGCCAATGCCGCCAAACGGCACGGCGCAACCTTCTTTTTGGACACGGAAGTGACCGATGTGCGCTTTACCGGCGACCGCGTGCAGGGTATCGCCACCCGCACCGATACGTTCGATGCGCCCATCGTGCTGAATGCGGCGGGTCCGTGGGGCGCGCGGGTGGCAAAAATGGCGGGCATCGAAGTGCCCATCAATTCGTGCCGGGTGCAGGTGACATTTTTCCGCCGCCCGCCGGAACACGCCGCGCCGCATCCGGTGGTGGTGGATTTTGTGAATGCCACTTATTTCCGTTCGGAAACGGGGGAACTGACGCTGGCAGGATTGATTGACCCGGAAGAAGCGAATGCGGTGGTTGACCCCGACAATTTCAACGAGCAACTCGACCCCGATTTTGTGCTGGAAATCGGCGAGCAGATTGTCACCCGATACCCGGTCATCGAACGCAGCCACAGCACGGGCGGGTATGCGGCGCTGTATGCCGTTACCCCCGATTGGCATCCGCTGGTGGATGAACTCATCCCCGGCAGCGGCTTTTTCATCAGCGCGGGTTTCAGCGGGCACGGCTTCAAACTGGGTCCCGCCGGGGGATTGATGATTGCCGATATGTTGACCGGCGTCAGCGAGCCGAAATTCAGCCCGCATCTGTTCCGGCTGAACCGTTATGCCGAAAATGACCCGGTCACCGGGCAGTATGAATACAGCATCGCGGGGTAATGGCGCGCCGGACTATTTGACCGCCATCGGCAGCCCGGCAACCATAAAGCGCACTCGGTCGGCGCGGTGCGCCAAATATTGGTTGGCGCGTCCCAGCAAATCTTGATACCGGCGTCCCAGCGGATAGGCGGGCACAATCCCCAATCCCACTTCGTTTGAAACGAGAATCAGCGGGGTGTGCGGCAATCGCTCGTGCCGCAGCGTCAGCAGGGCATCCAGTTCTGCCAATAATGCCGCTTCGGCTGCGGCAGGCGGGGCGGATTCGTTTGCCAGCAGAATGTTGCTGGCAAGCAGCGTCACGCAGTCCAGCAGCAGCGCATCCGGCGGCGATACCAATTTTGGCAGCGCGCGCTTCACCGCTGCCGCCACATTCATCGGCGCTTCGACGGTATGCCACGTTGGCGGGCGGTCGGCGCGGTGGGCGGCAATGCGGCTTGCCATCTCGGTGTCTTTTGCTTCTGCGGTGGCAATGTACAGCACTCGTTCACCGTAACCGGCTGCCAATTTTTCGGCGTGGGTGCTTTTGCCGCTGCGCGCCCCGCCGAGAATGAGCGTGATTGCGGATTTCAATTCGTCACGTGCCATCTTTTCATCTCACATCAGTGTGGCAAAATAATCGTCAATCGTTTCGGCGCGGCGGATGAGTTGCACGCTGCCATCGGTGCGCAGCAGCAACTCCGCCGAGCGAAGTTTGCCATTATAGTTGAAACCCATCGCGTGCCCGTGCGCGCCGACATCGTGAATGACCACCAAATCGCCGGGTGACAATCTGGGCAAATCGCGGTCAATTGCGAATTTATCGTTATTTTCGCACAGCGAACCGACCACATCCACCGTTTCGCGGTCGGTGGCGTTTTCTTTCCCCGGTACGGTCAGGTGGTGATATGCGCCGTACAGCGCGGGACGCATTAAATTTGCCATGGTGGCATCCAATCCGACAAAAGTTTTATAAGTGCGTTTGACGTGCCGCACCCGCGCCACCAAATAGCCGTGCGGTCCGGTGATGAGCCGTCCGTTTTCCATAAAAATTTGCAGGGGATGCAGCCCGTTGGCGGCGATGATGTCGGTATATGCCTGCCGTATGCCCGCACTGACCGCCGCCAAATCCACCGGTTTTTCCTCCGGGCGGTACGGAATACCGATGCCGCCGCCAATATTCGCAAACTCAAACCGAATATCCAGCGCGCGCGACAGTTCGAGCACGGTTTCAAAGAGCAGGCGGGCGGTTTCCACAAAATAATCGGCGTTCAATTCGTTGGATGCCACCATCGTGTGGATGCCGAATCGCCGAATGCCTTTTGCTTTTGCGGCGCGATAGCCGCTGAAAAGTTGTTCGCGGGTGATGCCGAATTTCGATTCGGTGGGCGCGCCGATGATGGCGTTGCCGCTTTTCAGTGTGCCGGGATTGTATCGAAACGAAATGACGGGGGGCAAGCCGGCGTGTTTTTCCAGAAACGGCAGATGTTCGACGGCATCCAAATTGATGATGGCGCCCAATCGCCGCGCGGCTTGAAATTCTTCGGCGGGGACATCGTTGGCGGTGAACATTATTTGCTCGCCGGTGATGCCCGCTTTTTCCGCCAGCAGCAATTCCGGCAGCGATGAGCAGTCTGCGCCGAACGATAGTTCGCGTAGAGAACGCAATATCCACCAATTTGGCAACGCTTTCACCGCGAAAAACTCTCGGAAGCCCGCATTCCATTGAAATGCCGTCAGCAGTTCACGTGCCGCGCGCCGGATGCCCCTTTCATCATACAGATAAAACGGGGTGGGATAGGTGCGGGTCAGTTCTTCCAATTGGGCGGGGGACAGGGGGGTATTTTTTTGCATTTTGGCGGCTTCTTTTACAAAAACGGGTTGCTCACACGTTCCACACCGATGCCGGTGCGGGGTCCGTGTCCGGGGTAAACCTGCGTTTCATCCGGCAGGGTCATCAATTTGTGGGCGATGCTGTCCATCAGCGTTTCATAATCGCCGCCGGGTAAATCGGTGCGCCCGATGCTGCCGGCAAATAGCACATCGCCCGCAAAAAGGATGCCCTGTTCAGGTTCATAAAAACAAACGTGCCCCGGAGCGTGTCCGGGGGTGTGCAGCACGCGGAAATTCAGCGTGCCGCAGGTGATACCATCACCCTCGGCGAGCCAAATTTCGGGCTGCCGAATGACGGGTGACGGCAGCCCGAATGCCGCCGCGCCGCCGCCTGCTTGCAACAGCGGCAGGTCGGCGGGATGGAGCGCCAGCGGGGCACCGGTGGCTTCGGCGACGGCGTCTGCCGCCATAAAATGGTCGAAATGGGCGTGGGTCAGCAAAATATGGCTGATTTTCAATCCGCGCGATTGCACCGCCTGCAAAATGCGTGCCGCTTCGTCGCCGGGGTCAATGATGATGCCGGCAGCGGTTTTTTCGCAGCCGATGAGATAGCAGTTGGCTTGCACGGGTCCTACGGTCAACGTTTCGAGAATCATTTTTCTTTTTGACTTTCGTATTTATGGTTGGGGATGCGCCCGTCTTCGCGTAATAAAAAACGCTCGTACACAAAACCGCCCCCGCTGAAATGTACCATCAAGCCGCCTTTGACCGCTTCCAGCAGGTCTAAATTTTTGGTGTGCAGGTTTTGCAGAATAACCGTCATTTGGGCGGGGGTGGGAACCGTACCTTCGGCGTGCAGGTGCGCCAGTTCTCCGAAAAGTTGTCCCAATTTCCTCAAATCGTCGCCGGACAGGTCTTCCAGCGCTTGCAGCGAGGCGGTAATTTTTCGCGCCCACTGCACCGAAGCAAAATCGGTTGTGCTCATATCGTCTCCTGTTCAGGGCGGGTGTTTCCCGAAGCCTATCCCCGCCGGCGACGGCGGCTGCGCTGGCGGGCGGTATCGGCGGGGTTGGGCAATGGCGGCACATCCACCGCCCGGGCAAAATTAACCCGCCCGACGTGCGCCCCATCCAAGCGGGCATCGGTCAACACCGCCGCCGAGAAATCTGCGCCCATCAAATTGGCGCGCCGAAAATCGGCGCCGGTAAAATTGGCGCGGATGCATTTTGCCAGCGACAGTTCCGCGCCGGAAAAATCGGTTTTTTCGCAGTTGGCATCTTCCAAAATGGCGCCGTAAAAATCGCCGCCGCGGGCGTTGGCGGCAGTCAGTTGCGCACGGCGAAACACTGCACCGGCGGCAATACAGCCGTGCAAATCCGTGCCGTGTAAATTGGCGCGCGACAAATCGGTGCCGGGCATCGGTGCGCCGACCAGTTTTGCGCCGCGCAAATCCGCGCCGGATAAATCCGTATCGCGCAGCCACGCGCCGGAAAGGTCTAGCCCGCGCAAATCCGCCCCCGCCAAATCGAGATTTTCCAGCCGCAGATTGCGTTCTCCGGCGGCATATTTTTTCACCAAATTGATGTGTGCCGCATTTGCCATACCGGACAGTATATCAGAAAATTGGCGAGTGGGGTAATTTGTTCAATGATTGCATCGCCATATAATGCAGCGTATGATTGCCAAAGCGAATGTCCGCACAATTGCACGCGCCGCCACGCTGGTGATGGTTTTTTTCGCGCTGAGCCGAGGATTGGGTTTGGTGCGAGATGTGGTGATTGCCGCCCAGTTTGGCACCAGCCCGCAGTATGATGCCTATTTGGCGGCGTTCAAACTGCCCGATTTTCTGTTCAACGTGATTTCCGGCGGCGCGCTGGGGTCGGCGTTTATTCCCGTTTTTGCCGGTTATTTAACGCGGGCAGATGAACGCGGGGCGTGGGAATTGGTTTCGGCGGTGATGAACTGGCTGCTGCTGATTTCGGTATCGGTGGCGGTACTGGCGACAATTTTTGCGCCGCAGTTGGTGCGTTCGGTCATCGCGCCGGGTTTTACCGATGCGGCGCAAATTGCGCTGACGGTTGAAATTATGCGGCTGCTGCTCATTTCCACCGTCATTTTCGGGGTGAGCGGGCTGTTTATGGGCGTGCTGAATGCCTATCAGCATTTTTTACTGCCCGCGCTGGCGCCGGTAATGTATAATGTGTTCATTATTGCCGGGGCGTGGTTTTTGGGTCCGGTATGGGGTGTGCGCGGGCTGGCAGCGGGGGTGGTTGCCGGTGCGCTGGCGCATTTGCTCATCCAACTGCCGGGATTGGCGCATTTTAACGCGCGCTATCTGCCCACCTTTGCCGTTCACAGCGACGGGCTGCGGCAGGTGGCGCGATTGATGGCACCGCGAATGTTGGGGCTGGCGGCGGTGCAATTTAATTTTGTGTGGGATACCATTCTTGCCAGTTGGCTGACGGCGGGCAGTTTGGCGGGGCTGGATTACGGGCGGCGGCTGATGCTGCTGCCGCAGGGCATCATCGCGCAATCGGTGGCGGCGGCATCTTTTCCGACATTTTCCACCCTCGGCGCGGCAGAAGCGTGGGACGATTTGCAACGGGCGTTCATTACCACCCTGCGCGGGGTCATCTTTTTGGCGATACCGTCGGCAGTGGGCTTGCTGATGCTGGGACGACCGATTGTGCAATTGCTCTACCAGCGCAACGCCTTCGACGCGCAATCAACACAAGCCACAGTGTGGGGATTAACTTTTTACACGCTGGGGCTTGTGTCGCATTCGGCGGTAGAAATTTTAACCCGCGTTTTTTATGCGCTGAAAAATACCAAAGTGCCGGTGATGGTTGCCGTGGCTTCCATGCTGGTGAATATTGTGCTCAGCTGGGCGCTGATGAATGCCTTTGCGTGGCAGGGTTGGGCGGCACACGGCGGCATCGCGCTGGCGAGTTCCATCGCCGTGACGGTGGAAATGGTGTGGCTGGCGGCACTGCTGCGCCGATTGCCGGGCACACTGTCGCTGCGACCGCTGCTGTTCCCCACGCTGAAAATGCTGGCGGCGGGCGGGGTGATGGCGCTGGCGCTGGGGGGCGTGCTGCGCGCGCTGGGGGATGCGTCGCCGTGGGTGCTTGCGCCGGCGGGTATCGCCGTGGGGGCGGGGGTATATGCCGTTGCCGCCTTGCTTTTCAAAATGGATGAGGCTACACTTTTCATTGGGAAACTCCGGTGCATGATAGCGCGCGGATGATACCGGCTCTCAAAAGGAGATAT
>CAYPNZ010000139.1:0-6952 GCA_964411845.1 uncultured Anaerolineaceae bacterium | reverse complement strand
TCGAAATGCCCGGCGGTGAACGCGCGCAAAATGGGCAGCATCACCGGCGACCAGAGTATCGCGGCGGTGAGCGCCAGCAAAAACAAACGAACAGCGAGCAGCGAATAGCGAGTGACCGCCGACCGCTGACCGCCGATCGCTGACCGCCTGACTTCAAACAGTAGAATCACAATGCCCAAAAAGAGCAGAAACACGCCGAAAATCATTTCCGCCAGCAGGCTGAACGCGGCAAAAATACCCGCCAGCACCGTGCTTTTCCAACCCGGCTCGCGCACGGTTTTGATGAAAAAGAGGGCAAAAAAGGGGATGAACTCGGTGGAAACGATGTCGTAATGTCCCAGCGCGGCGAAGATGGCGCGGCTCGCCAGAAAGGCATACACCGCCCCGCCGATGAACGCCGCCGCGTGCCCGGTCGGGGTGTTGCCGGCTCGGCGGGGCAGCAAATAGCGAATCAGCAGATATGTGCCGTATCCGCTGAGCACATACGCCAGCAAAATGGTAAAATTGCTCGCCAGCGTCAAATTCAATCCCAGCAGCAGGGGCAGCCCCAGCAGGGCATTTTGGAAATTGTAGGTGTACAGCACCAAATCGATTCCCAGCGGGAAGAAGATGTCGGTGGTGTGCAGGGGCGACATCTGCAAATCGAGCAGGTTGTGTTTGAAACGCCAAATGTTCCACACGAAAGTGGATTCATCGAACGCCCACGTCGCCGTGCCGGGAAAAGCGTCGCCGAAATGGAGAATCCACGGGAAGGTGAGCAGCAGCGTCAGCAGAATATAGAGCGTCAAAATGACAAGTTGCAGCCGGGTTCGTTTCATACTGCCGATTATAACGATTTTCGGGCAAAACAAAAACCCGATGGGCAAGTTTGCCGTTTCGGGTTTTATGTTTCAGGTTTGCGTCTGTTCAACCACAAATTAAGATAGAACGCAGATTGTACGGATTACACGGATTTTCGCTGATTTTTTGGGAAAACCTATTTGAAAATCGGTGTTAATCTTTGTAATCCGTGTCATCCGTGTTCTATCTCGCCCATATCCTGAATTATTCCAGCGTGAGTTCAATGGGTGCGGCGGTGAAACCTTCTTTTTTGTGCGAACCATCGCAGAAGGGTTTGTTGCCGGAATGCCCGCAACGACACAGTGCCACCATCGAACCGGAAGTCTTTTGCTCATTGCCATCAGCATCGGTGAAGGTTGCACTGCCATTGATGAGATAGGGACCATTTTCTGCCGCAGTAATTTTTACATTCGCCATACGTTTCTCCTTTTATTATTTCTTATTTTGCTAAAAGAAATTATAGCAAAAAAATCTCAAACACAAAGTAAGTTACGTTACGAAAGAATCATCATCCGCTGAAATTTGCCGCGGTGCGAAAAAGTCTGCCGGCTCATTGAAACGCCGCAGTAACCCCAACACGGGTATTGCCAGCAAGGTGAATGCCCCGCCGACCACATATCCGCTGGCGATGGAAATGTTTTGCGACAACCACCCCAGCCCCATCTGTCCCAGCACGCTGCCGCCGCTGCCCACCAGCGAGTCGAACGAAACCACCGTCGCCCGTTTATCGCCGGGAATGCACGAATGCAGGTACGATTGTTTGACCGGCTGCATCATGCCGAACATCATCATGGTCAGCAGGAATAACCCGACGGCAATCCAAAATGAGCCTGTCAACCCGACCGCCACCGTCGCCAGCGACATCACCGCTCCCGCGCCGATGAGCACGGTGGTGCGCCGCCCAATAATGCCGCTGAACCGCGCCGTCAGCGCGTTCCCGGCAATGGTGGATAGCGAAATGAGCGCCGCCACCACACCCGCCACCCACGGCGCATCTTCCCCCAGCAAATCGAGAAAATATGGCTGCCAAGCGTAAAATCCCCACATCATATACGCTGACAGCACAAACGATGTCGCCATCAGCAGCCGCACGGTCGGTTTTCCCCAGCCGAAACGGAGACTGTCCTGCGCCACCGTTCGCATTTCCGGCAGCACGGTTGCCCAATTCAGCGGGCGGGGCGAAAAGCCCAAATCGTGCATCATAAAAAACGACACCCCGAACACTGCCGCCAGCAACACAGCCCGCAACACGAACGGTATCGCCAAATTGATGGTTCCGAGTGCGCCGCCACCCACCGTGCCGATGAGCATCGCCACGCCGAAAACCATTGCGCCACGCGAGAACACCACATCGAGCTTCCCTTCATACCCGCTGGCATTCAGCGCATCCACCAGCCACGCTTCAACCGCGCCGGAATAGAAGGTGTATCCCAACCCCAGCACCACCGACATCACAATAAACAGCCACAACCCAATATGGAAAACGGATGCCGCCACATATCCCAGTGTGCCGAGCATCACCACCAACACGCTCAACAAAAAAGAGGTGCGCCTGCCCCGTGTATCGGCAAGCACACCTGTGGGAATTTCAAACAGCGCCATACTGGCGGTAAATACCGCATTGGCAACAAACACCTGAAAGATGTTCAATCCTGCCGCCAGCAAAAACAGTGTGTTCACGCCCCAAATCAGCGAGGCGGACAAATTGTAAATGCCGGTGATAATCAAATAGGCGCGGATTACTTTTTTTGGGGTCAAAATGCTCCTATGTTTTTTGGCGATAGAGTTGGGGGTCAACCACCGCCGCCATTGCCTGCACGTCCAACCGATTGCCCAGAAAACGATTGACTTCTTGTGCCGTTTCCAGCGGGGCTTGCAGGGTGCGGTTGTAATTGACATACAGCACCTCTATATTCGGTTGCGCTGCCAGCCAGCGTTCCACCGCCGCCAAATGTTTGGCAAAATAGGTTGCCAATTCCTCATCGCTCACGCGGTCGGTCGGTTCGCCCCGGCGGATGAGCATCTGTTTTTGCGATGCCAAGATTTCTTCGGTGCGGCGGCGCATAAAAATTATACGATAGCGGTAATCACCGGGCAGATATTTCAGCAGCGCGGAAATTACTTTCACCGCTTTGCCGCGTGCTGCGGGCAGCCACGCCGTATCGCCTTTGTCCAGTTTCTTCACCCGTTCAAACTCATAGTACCCTTTGGGATTGTCTTCATCCGCCGCGCGAATTTTGTCGGTCAACGGCGGAATACCGCCCGCTTCCAGCATTTTCATCATCATTGACGTGCCGGAACGCGGTAACCCGGAAACGATGGTGATGTCACCACTATTTTTTTTGCCAAAGACTTTATCAAAAAAACCCATAGTATTCCCTTCTGCAATGATTCCCGCCAGAGGTATGATACTCACCTTGGCAAGTGAGTCAATATGGCGGCAGACACTTGGTTTTAACCTCGGTTAAGTTTTTATGTGACATTCTACCTATGAATTTTGTGACATTTGCACTGGACAGCGGAGAAAGTTTGTGTTATCTTTCAACCAATAGCAAAAGATAAGGTTAGCCTTATCATTTGCGAGGGACTATTATGGCGCGCCAAAACAAAACCAGCGAAAGCATTGAAATGTACCTGCTGCGCATTGCGCTTTTGCAGCGGCACACCCGCCCCGTCCCCGTGCCGATGCTGGCGCAGGAATTGTCGGTATCGCCGGTATCGGCAAACGAGATGTGCCGCAAACTCACCGAGCGGGCGCTGGTAACCTACGAACCGTACAAAGGCGTTACCCTTACCCCGCAGGGCGAGACACTGGCACGGCGAGTGCTGCGCCATCGCCGTTTGTGGGAAGTGTTTTTGGTGGAAAAATTGAACATTTCCCCCGCCGAAGCCGAAACAATCGCCTGCCGCTTTGAGCACGTTACCCCCGCACAGGTGGCGGAACAACTGGCGGCTTTTTTGGGCAATCCCACCACCAGCCCGCAAAACGAACCCATCCCCGCCGATAGCGGCAATATTACCGACACTTCCGCCGCACCCCAGCCGCTCACCGACCTGTTGCCGGGCAATCGCGGGCGGGTTATTGCCGTCGCCGCGCACACCGACCCCGTTACCCACGATTTTTTGCAGCATTTGGGCGTGCAATCGGGCAGTATCATCGAAATTTTGGCGCAAGCGCCCGACGGCACGCTGCTGGCGGCGCTGGACAACCGGCGCGTGTCGCTGTCGCCGCATTTGGCAGCCGAAATTATCATTCAACCCATAGGAGCATAATATGTTTGGCTTCCGTTTCCATGCCGATACCGCACCATCCGCCACGGCAAAAACATTCAATCTCGCCGAAGCACCGCGCAACACCCCGCTAAAACTCATTGCCATCGAAGGCGGTCGGCAATTGCGCCATCGTCTCACCGAAATGGGGCTTGTCCCCGGTGTAACGCTGAAAATCGTGCAAGACCAAGGGGGTCCCATTTTGGTGGCGGTACACAATACCCGGCTTGCCATCGGGCGCGGTATGGCGCAAAAAATTCAGGTGGAACGGTAAAATTGTTATGGCAGACCTTACCATCGCTTTAGCCGGCAACCCGAATACCGGCAAGAGTACCATTTTTAATGTGCTCACCGGTTCCAAACAACACGTGGGCAACTGGCCCGGCAAAACCGTCGAACAGAAAATCGGCTATTTCACCGTGCAGGGCATCGAAGTGGAATTGGTGGATTTACCCGGCACATACAGTTTGTCCGCCTTTTCCGCCGAAGAGCAAATCGCCCGCGATTATATCGTCAAAGAACACCCGGCACTGGTTGTAAATATGGTGGATGCCAATAATTTGGAACGAAACCTGTATCTGACCACCCAAATCTTGGAAACGGGTGTGCCGCTCATCATCGTGCTGAATATGTTCGATATGGCACGACGACACGGCATTCACATTGATACCGAGAAAATGTCGCAATTGCTGGGGGGTATCCCCGTAGTGCCGATGGTGGCTCGGCAAAAACAGGGCGTTGATGCGCTGAAATCGCTCATCATCACTTATGCCGCCGATATGGCTTCAGCGAAGGAACCGCAATAATGTCGCACCCCACACTCGCTACCCGCCCGTTGGTAGATTACGGGCAGCCCATCGAAACCGAATTGGGAAAACTGACTGCCGCGATTGCCGCCCATCCCGCGCTGGCAAACCGCTATCCGCCGCGTTGGCTGGCAATTAAACTGCTGGAACGCGATGACGACCTGCTGGCAGAAGTAACAGCAGCAGGCGCAGCCGACGTGCTCGCCGCGCTGGATGAAACCTTCAACCGGTTGGAACCGATTTTCGGCGCGGATGTGGATGTCGCGCTGGCAAATGCCCGCTACCGGTTCGTAAACAATCTGGTTCATCAAATTGTGCAATCGCCCGCCAACACCACCGAAAGTTGGTCTGACCGGGTTGACCGCATCGTGACCAATGAATGGTTTGGCATTCCCATTTTTCTGGGCATTATGTGGTTCGTCTTTAAAATTACCACCGATGTTGCCGCCCCGATGCTGGACTGGATAAGCAACACGCTGGCGGGTCCCGTCACCCATCGCACCCTTGCCCTTTTGCAAATGGTGCATCTGCAAAACACGTGGGTCAGCAGTTTGCTGGTGGATGGTGTTATTGCGGGGGTGGGGGGCGTGCTGGTTTTTGTACCGGTGCTGATGTCGCTGTATTTGGCGCTGGCGCTGCTGGAAGATTCGGGGTATATGGCGCGCGCCGCGTTTGTGATGGACCGGTTTATGCGCGTTATCGGGTTGCACGGCAAAAGTTTTCTGCCAATGATTGTCGGGTTTGGGTGCAATGTGCCGGCGGTGTACGCCACCCGCACGCTGGAAAATCGGCGCGACCGAATTTTAACCGGATTGCTGGTTCCGTTTATGAGTTGCGGCGCGCGGCTGCCGGTGTACATTCTTTTCACCACCATATTTTTCCCGAAATATGCCGGTGCGGTCATTTTCGGATTGTATCTGCTGGGCATTTTGGCAGCCATCGGCGCGGGATTGCTGCTGCGCAAAACCTTTTTCATCCAAACCGAACAAACCGCGCTGGTGATGGAACTGCCGCCGTATCGCCCGCCAAACCTGCCCACCGTTTGGGCATACATTTGGGAACGCACTTCGGCATTCATTCACAATGCGTGGACGATAATTTTTGCGGCAAGTTTGGTCGTTTGGCTGCTGATGGCTATCCCGATGACGGGCAAAGGGGCGTTTGGCAACACGCCGGTCAACGACAGCGCATTTGCCGTGCTGTCGAACGGGTTGGCGCAAACCGTTTTCAAACCGTTGGGATTCGGCAACTGGCAAAACAGCGGCGCACTGGTTACCGGCTTTGTGGCAAAAGAAGTAGTGGTCAGCACGCTGGCACAGGAATACAACACCGACAACACCGGCAGCGACACGGTGGAAACCACTTGGCAAGCGGATTTGCGCGAAACGGTGGTCGGTTTTGGGCAAGCGGCGGTTGACACCCTCAAATCCATCCCGCTGGTGGTGGGCATCAACCTTTTCCCGGCGGATGACAGCGCCAACGAACCCACCACCCTGATGGAAACCATCCGCGCCGAATTTGAGCAGGTCAGCGGCGGACACGGTACACTCGCCGCGCTGGCGTTTTTGGTTTTTGTGCTGCTTTATACCCCCTGCGTGGCGACACTCGCCGCCCAACGGCAAGAATTCGGCGCGCGCTGGATGTGGCTGGGTGTGGTGGGACAAACATCGCTGGCATGGGTTATGGCGCTTCTGATTTTTCAGGGCGGCAAATTATGGGGATGGGGATAGATGCTCTACCAACTTTTACACGAAATTGAAAGCGCCCGCGGCACCATCACCTTCCGCCAATTGGCGGCACAATTGCAGGTGGAAGAAAGCGCCCTGCGCGGTATGATTGACTTTTGGGTGCGAAAGGGTCGTTTGCACGGCGACGAAGTGCAACCAACCGACACCCTTCCCGTTTGCAGCAGTGCGGGCTGCCATCGCTGCCCCGGCGCGGCGCAGTGCCCGTTTGTGATGAAAATGCCGGCAACGGTTTCCGTGAAACGTGAAACGTGAAACGTGAAACGTGAAACGTGAAACGTGAAACGTGAA
>CAYPNZ010000138.1:0-6954 GCA_964411845.1 uncultured Anaerolineaceae bacterium | reverse complement strand
TTCCGGATATTTCCCTGCGGGAAATTCCGGAATGACAGACTTATGCAAGCGGTCTATTCGTCACTCGTTATTCGTCACTCGTCACGCCTTCATAGCCGTACTGTTTCAAAATGGATTGCCCTTTTTTGCCCAGCACGAAAGCGACAAACTTTTCGGCGGCGGCGCGATGGGCGGTATTTTTAACGATGCCCAACGCCTGATTGACGGAAGCATCTACCGGCATAAAATAGCCGTTATCAAGTTTTACCACCAGCGACAGCGGCACCAACGCCACCGAAACATCACCCGATTGGGCGTAGGTGAGCGTTTGCCGCACATCGTTGCCGAAAACCAATTTCGGTTGGAGCGCCTGCCACACGCCGGCATTTTGCAATGCCGTTTTGGCAACAATACCATACGGCGCGTGTTCCGGGTTGGCAATTGCCACCCGCTCGAAGCGGGCATCGGTCAACTCGGCGACGGTTTGGGGCAGGTACGACTTTTCTCGGCTCCACAGTACCAGCCGCCCGCGCGCATAATTTTTCACGGTGGCAGGGTCAATTAACCCCTCGGCAGCCAATTGGGTTACATAATCTACATTTGCCGCGGCGAATACATCGGCGGGTGCGCCCTGTTCAATTTGTTGTGCAAGTTTGCCGCTGCTGCCAAAATTATATGTTACGGTTATGCCGGTTTCGGCTTCAAAGGCTTGTCCGATTTTTTCAAACGCGGGGATAAGGTTCGCCGCAGCGGAAACGGTCAACCCGCCGGCATCGTTTTTCGGGGTACATCCGGCAAAAAACAGGGAAATCCCTAACAAACCGTATAATATCAAGCGGGGAAATCGCATAATTCTAATCTCACGTTAATCTTTTTTTTATCTGGTTTTAATTTTAAATGAGTATAATAAATATTGTAGTTTGAAGGTTCCTGTAAATTCCTCAAAGGAACCCTCCTCCCTCCCTCCTGTAAGACCGGTGTCGTGGCAGCACCGGTCTTCTTCTTTTAAAATGCCGACGGCATCATTCTCGACAGAATATCGAGCACGGCAAACACGCCGAACAACCCCAGTATCACCACGCCCCCAACGGCAGTGAGCACCCAATCAATTTCGGTGGGCGGGGCGGTATCGTTTTTTTTCGGCGGCGGTGCAGTCCGAAACAACACCAGCAACATCCAAACGAACAGGGGTAAAACCACCGCACCGATTTTCAGCACGGCAGCATCATCCAACGCGGCAAGCCGGTTTTGATTCAGCATGGCAAAAAAACTGATGGCGTTGAATGTGGCATGCAATACCATCGGCGGGAAAATGGAACCGCTGTGCAATGCCACCACCCCCAACAGCACGCCGACAATTATCAGCGCCACCAGTTGCGCCAATTGCGCATGCAACATGCCGAACAACACGCCGCTGACGAGAACTGCCGCGCCGCTGCCCACCGGCAGCCACCCGCGCAGCACAAATCCGCGAAACATCGGCTCTTCCACCAGCGGGGCAGCCAGTATCAACATAACGCCCAAAACCACCATTTGCGCCGTTGTTTGCGGCGCGGGAAATTCCGGCGCAGCCCCGATTTTTGACAGCAGCCATTCAAACGGAACCGCCGCCGCATTTGCCGGAAACCACACCAATACCCCCAGTGCCATCGCCAATAACAGCATCTTCGCCGAAGCGGGACGCAGGGCAAATGTTTCTCGCCACGAAAAGCCGCGCACAAACATCCAAACGAACAACGGCACCAGCAGCAATATTTCGCCGATGAAAGAAAAATATATCAACGCCGATTGCCCCAACGGGAGAAATACGTTCAGCACGCCGAAAACAATCAGCATCCCCAACAGGGTGAGCATTTGCACCGGCACCAATGCCACGCTTTCCCATAATTTTGGCGTTTTCGGGGAAGATTCCGGTTGCGAGAGGGGTATGGGGGTGTTCATGCGCGCCTCAAATGCCGAATGCCGTTCGGTGCGGCAACAATCACATCGGTGACCATATTGAGAAACAAACCGTGCCCCACAATGCCGGTTCGCCCCGCCAAGGCGCGGTGAACGGCATGCGGGTCATCAATGCCGGCGGGGAAAAAACAGTGCAAAATGTAGTTTTGGTTGTCGGTGATGAACGGCACGCCGTCATCTTCTCGCCGTTCCACCCGGCAGCCGAGTTTTTCTGCCAGCCAGCGTGCCTGCACCTGCCAACCGAAGGGGGTTACTTCCACCGGCAGCGGTCCGCGAGTGCCCAGTTTTTCGACCATTTTGGCGGCATCAACAATAATAATGAGCCGCTCGGCGTGCATTTCCACCAATTTTTCGCGCACCAGCGCGCCCCCCCAGCCTTTGGTCACATCCAGCGCGGGCGAAACTTCATCCGCCCCGTCAATTGCCAAATCAAGACGGGGGTAATCCGCCAAATCTCCCAGCGGAATGCTCCATGTTTGTGCCTGCCGGGCGGTGGCTTCGGAAGTGGGAATGCCAACAATGTTTTTCAACGCGCCCGATTTTACCTTTTCGCCAATCATATCCACGGCAAAACGGGTGGTCGAACCGGTTCCCAGCCCTAAAACCATCCCGTCGGCAACAAATTCCACCGCTTTCGCTGCGGCTTGCGCTTTTAGTTGTTCCTGTGTCATTTTGAAACTCCTGCTCTATCAAACCGTTCGATATTCTAATGCACCTTTCAGCGATAACCAAATTGGGCGGGGAATGCGGGCGCGCCTTTGACTGACTTTTACCGTGTGGTATAATCTCATCCGACAAAACTATGTGCCGCCATATTTCGGACGGCATCGGAGAAATTTTATGACCGACATACCGCAATTTATATCTGTAACACCCACCGTTTTGGATGACCGGCGGGTGACCGTGAACATAAAAACCGCCAATTTGCCCGAAGTGAACCGTTTGGGCGCGTGTTTGGTAAATTTAGACCAACCGCCCGCGCCCAATGTAACCCTGAATCTCGATACGGGCAGCGCCCCTGTTGCACCGCCGCCGGTCGGTGAAAAAACCGATACCGCCCCGGCAGACGATGAATCGGTGGATATGGCACAGTTTGAGCAAAGCAAGTTTCCGGTGGTGGAAGTAAATTTGGTGGATGCCGACAATAATTTTGTCGCCCATTCGATGATTATCGAGCATCAAGAGCCGGATTTGTCCATCACCCTGCACGTTCGGTCGCCGCAACCGGGGCAAACATACACCGCATACGCGGAAATGATTTATCATCAGGAATTGGTACATGTGGTCAGCGCCCCATTCATTTGGGAACCACAACCGTTAAACACACCATAATGGATATTTTCTCGTCGTTTCTGCCAAATTTTAACTGGTATAGTTTGTTAATTTTACCGGGGCTGCTGGTAGGATTCACCGTGCACGAACTGGGGCACAGCATTACCGCCTACCTGTTGGGAGACACGTCGCAAGTTGAAAAGGGCAAACTTACCGCCAACCCACTGAAACACATCTCGTGGCTGGGGGCAATTTTATTTGTGCTGGTCGGTATCGGCTGGCCCAAACCCCTCCAATTCGACCCGAAACACTTTAAAGACCGCTTTTTAGATACCCTGTTGGTATCGCTGGCGGGACCCACGGCAAATTTTCTCACCAGTGCTATTGTGTTTGTGCTGAGTTTGGGGGTGCTGGCAATCTTGGGGCTGTCGCAACAAATTGACAGTCAGCAATTGACCCACATCATTTTTTTCAACCGCAGTACCGACCCCGCCATTTTCGGCGATGCGCCGGTGTGGAGCAACGCGCTGCTGTGGATTATTGCCATTACCAACCGTGTTTGGGTGGCAAATTTTGCGCTGGGAATGGTCAGTCTCATCCCCCTGCCGCCGTTCGACGGTTTTACGGCAATGTTGAGTTTTCTGGGCGTGGTGCGTCAACGGCGGCTGACCGCCCTGATTGACAACGACCCCCACCCGCCCATTTCCCCGGCGGAAATCATCGAACCGAAACCGACCCCGTCCAAAAAGAAAACCATCGCCGACATACACTTTCAAAAAGGGGTGGCATATCATCAACAGCAACAATACGATGATGCCATTGCCCGTTATCGGCTTGCCATTCAGGCTGACCCGACTTTTGGACCCGCGTATGTCAATTTGGGATTGGCGCACAAAGCCAAAGGGCAAACCAAAGAAGCCATCCACGCTTTGCGCGGCGCAACCCAGCACGCCAGCGACACGCTATCGCGCAATCAGGCGTGGGCAGAACTGCACAACCTCAACGCCATTGCCGACGCACCGCCGCCGCAACCGCTCGCCGCGCGCACCAACACCGGCGCCATCCCATGGACAAACACCAAACCAACGCCTAATTGGGTTGCTCTCGGTGTGGGGATGCTGCTGCTGGTGTTTATGTTCAGTTGCCCGTTGATAATGTTGCTGTTTGAACTTGCCGGTACCGGGCATTAGCGAAAAAACCAATTCTTCATTAAAATGGGCTGTCGGAAATTGATAGCCCGTTTTTTGTGGTAAAGGATGTACCCGTATGATAAAAATTGTTACCGATTCAACCTGTGCACTTTCCTTTGACTTTTTAACGGAACGGTCAATCGGTTTGGTGCATCTGAAAGTTAATTTCGGAGAAACCGAAAGTTACGATGAACTGACCGGAATTTCCAATGCGGAATTTTACCGGCGACTGCTCACCGAGAACGTTTTTCCCACCACCTCTCAACCGGCAGCCGGCGAATTTAAGGCTATGTATGAACAAATTGCCGCGCCCGGCGACGAAATTTTGGTGGTCACACTGTCCGGAAAATTGAGCGGCACCCATAACTCGGCGGTGACGGCGGCAAAAATGGTGCCCGAAATTTCCGTGACCGTGTTCGACAGTCTGTCGGTGGGGCTGGGGCTGGGGTTAATGGTCGCCACGGCATCCGATATGGCGCAAGCGGGCGCATCCATGCCGGAAATTGTTGCCCGTTTAGAGCAAATGCGCCGCGATGTGCGCATCTATTTTATCGTGGATACGCTGGAATATCTGCACAAAGGCGGGCGCATCGGCGGGGCGGCGGCATTTTTCGGCGGGATACTGAACATCAAGCCGATATTAACGTTCATTGACGGCAAAATCGAAGCGATAGACAAAGTGCGCTCCAAACGAAAAGCGCTCACCCGCATCTTCGACCTGCTCGCCGAAGCCATTCCCGACAAAAACCAATCGGTACAAATCGGCGTTATGCACGCCGCCGCAGAATCTGAAATGCCGGCAATGAAAGAAAAACTGTTGGCGCTTTTCCCCAACCACACCCGGGTTATCGTCGGCGAAATCAGCCCCGTGCTGGGGGCACACGGCGGACCGGGCTTGCTGGGCGCCGGCGTCATTCCCAACCCGCCGAGTGAGTAACCCCAAAACTCGCAGAACGCATCTATTTTTAAAACTGTGTGTTTCATAAATAGATGCCGTATCATCACAGGCATAACATTTATGACGGCATATCCCAACGAAAAAGAACTGGTTGAACGCGCCAAAACCGACCCGGAAGCCTTTGGCATTCTTTACCAGCGGTATGTCAGCAAAATTTACACCTACATTTATTACCGCACCGGCAACCAACATGACGCCGAAGATTTAACCGCCAAAGTATTCCATCAAGCGCTCAACCACATCGGACGGTATAAAGATAAAGGACATCCGTTTTCGGCATGGTTGTACCGCATTGCGCACAATTTGGTTGCCAATTGGCATCGAGACCAAAAAAAGCGGCAAACGGTCGCACTGGAAGAAACAAATTTATTCAGCGGCGAAAAAACCAACCCGTACCACAATACCGTCAAAAACGAAGAAACAACTATCCTGCTGGAAGCCATTCAACAGTTGCCGCCGGTGCGACAGCAATTGCTGATTCTGAAATTTATTGACGGGTTGTCGAATGCCGAAATCGGCGAAATTTTAAACCGCAGCGAAGGTGCAGTGAAATCGCTGTACCATCGCACGCTGGTATCGCTGAAAAACCTGCTGGCAGACTACCCTGAACTCATCGAGCCGTTGGAAAACAGTTATGACCATTAAATTGGTAACAGACAGCACCTGCGACCTGCCAAACGATTTGTTTGAAAAATACGATGTTTCCATTGTGCCGATGAGCATTCATTTCGGCGAAGAATCTTTTCTGGAAAATGTCACTATCCACCCCGATACTTTTTACGATAAAGTTTTGCACGGCGGCATTTTTCCGAAAACATCACAGCCATCGGTGGGCGCATTTTTGACGGTATACAAAAAATTGGCGACGGAAAACCCGAACGCGGAAATCATTTCGGTGCATCTCAGTTCAAAATTAAGCGGCACCATCCAAAGCGCAACTCTCGCCGCCGAACAAGCCGCCGATGTCGTGAAAGTACACGTTATTGACAGTCTGGCGGGGTCGGGCGGTTTGGGCTGGATGGTGGCGGAAGCAGGCGAACTCATCGCGCGGGGGAAATCGGGCGCGGAAATCCGAGCCATTCTGGAAGCCAAACGGAACGACATTATCATTTTTTTGGCGCTGGACAACCTAAAATTTGCACAATTGAGCGGACGGGTGGGTAAAATCGCCGGATTCATCAGCGCGGCATTGAACATCAAGCCGATTGTCAGCCTGAACGAAGGGGCACTGGCAGCCAACTACCGCGCCCGCAGCATTGATAACGCCCTGAAAAAGATAGTCAAACTATCGGTGGAAAAAGTGGGCAACGCACCGGTAAAATTGTGCGCCACCCACGCTTTAAACGCAAAACGCGCCCGCCTGTTGCTGGAAATGGCAAAAGCGCGGTTGAATGTGGTTGATTCTTTTGTGGAAGATTTGTCCATTTCAGTTGCCGGGCATCTTGGTCCGGGAACCGTCGGACTGGTTGTATATCCGGTTACGGATTATTCAAAATGACTCTACTGAAAGGGGTTCAAATTAAACCACAGAGAACCGGAGACACAGAGAAAAATAAAGTTTGAGAGCCACCTACGTGGCAGTATCTGCGATTTTGC
>CAYPNZ010000137.1:0-6985 GCA_964411845.1 uncultured Anaerolineaceae bacterium | reverse complement strand
AACCGCGAAAAATTCATCAAATTTGAAGGGCAGTATCACGGGCAGGTGGATTATTTTATGTTCAGCACCGCTTCTTCCAGCATCAACCAGCTGGGGTCGCGGCGCAGTCCGGTCAGCGCAGTGACCACATCCGGCATTCCGCGCGGCATTTCGCAATATGTTACCAACCTGCCATTCAACGATTTGGAACGGCTGGAAGAAACCATCGAAGCGCGCTGGCACGAAATTGCCGCCGTTTTTGTCGAACCGCTGTTGGGCAACGTTGCCGGCATTATGCCCAAACCGGAATTTCTGGCAAAATTACGCGAACTGACCGCCAAATACGGCATCGTGCTGGTGTTTGATGAAGTGAAAACCGGTTTCCGCATTGCCAAAGGGGGGGCGCAAGAGTATTTCGGCATCCAAGCCGATTTGGTCACGTATGCCAAATCAATGGGCAACGGCTTCCCCATTGCGGCATTTGGCGGCAAAGAAGAAATTATGATGACTTTGGAACCCGGCAAGGTTTCGCACGGCGGCACATATTCCGGGAATGTCGCCGGTGCTGCCGCCGCCGATGCCACGCTGGAATTGATTGAAACCCAACCGGTTTTGGAAACCATCGCCCAACGCGGCGAAACGCTGAAAAAAGGGTTGGACGAAATTCTCACGGCGGCAAACATTCCGCACGCCGTGCTGGGACACCCGGCAATCTTCGGTTTGATTCTTGGTGTGGAAGAAGCCCCCACCGATTTCAGAGGGTATTTGAACGGTGACGCGGCATTGTATGATGAAATCATCACCGAACTCATCAAACTGGGCGCGCAACCCGATTCAGACGGGCGCGAACCGTGGTTTATGTGTTACAGCCACAGCGAGCAAGATGTGGCAGACACGTTGACAATGTTTGAACAAGCCGTCAAAACGGTGATGAGTCGAAAATAACAACCCGGGGCAGGTAACGGGTGCGGAGCATTTTTCCGCACCCCGCCCGACAAAGGAGGCAAAATGCCAAAAGGATACCACGGAAAAATATTGCTGGTCGATTTGAATACCGGCACGCTAACCATTGATGAACGTGACGAAGCCTTTTATCGAAAGTATGTGGGGGGCAGCGCGCTGGGCGCTTATTACCTGCTGAAAAACACCCCCGCCCACGCCGACCCGTTGGGGGCGGAAAACACGCTGGTGCTGTCGCTGAGTGTTATCACCGGTTCGCCCGTGCCCGGGCAAAGCCGAATGACCGCCACCGCCAAATCGCCCCTCACCGGTGCTATCGGCGATTCGCAGAGCGGCGGCTTTTTCCCCGCCGAAATGAAATTTGCCGGCTTCGATGCCATCGTCATTACCGGTAAAGCCGAAAAACCCGTTTACCTGTGGCTAAACAACGGCAACGCCGAATTACGCCCCGCCGAACATTTGTGGGGCAAAACCACCGGTGATGTGGAAGACCTCATCAAAGAAGAATTGGGTGACAAACGGGTGCAAATTGCCCAATGCGGTCCCGCCGGTGAAAAAGGCGTGCGTTTTGCCGGTATCATCACTATGGCAAACCGCGCCAACGGGCGAACCGGAATGGGCGCGGTGATGGGCAGCAAAAATTTAAAAGCCATTGCCGTGCGGGGCAAAATGCGCCCGGAAATTGCCGACAAAAAAGCCGCCATCGCGCTGGCAAAATGGGGCGCCGACCATTTCCCCGAATCGGATATTTACGGGATGGGATTGCACGGCACGGCGGAAGTGCTGCGCTACCAGCACAAACTCGGCGGGCTGGCAACCAAAAACTGGATGAGCGGCGTTTTTGACGGTTGGGAAGCCATCGACGGCGAAACAATGACCGATACCATCCTGAAAGAACGCGATACTTGTTTTGCCTGCCCGGTGCGCTGCAAGCGCGTGGTGGAAATCACCGAAGGACCGTACCGCGTTGACCCCCGTTTCGGCGGACCGGAATATGAAACGCTTGCCACATTCGGCGCGTATTGCGGCATTGACGATTTAGCCGCCATCGCCTACGCCAACCAAATTTGCGCGCAATATGGAATGGATACCATCTCTTGCGGCGCAACCATCGCTTGGGCGATGGACGCTTTTGAACACGAGTATATCTCTATTGAAGATACCGGCGGCATCGAGTTACGGTTTGGCAATGCAGAAGCAATGGTCAAAATGACCGAAATGATTGCCAAACGAGAAGGGTTCGGCGATGTGCTGGCGGAAGGCTCGGCGCGCGCGGCACAAAAAATCGGCGGCGGCGCGGAAGATTTGGTGGTCACGGTGAAAAAACAGGAATTGCCGGCACACACCCCGCATCTCAAACGCAGTTTGGGGCTTATTTACGCCGTCAATCCCTTTGGACCCGACCACCAATCCAGCGAACACGACCCGTCGTATGGCAACTATCCCAAAAAGATGGCGGAATTGGGGTTAACCAACCCCCAGCCCGGCACCGTGCTCAATGCCGAAAAAGTGAAATACGCCCTGTACACCGAATATCTGTACAGTTATCTCGACACGGTGAACCTGTGCCAATTCGTTTTCGGACCTTCGTGGCATTTGTACAGCCCGCACCATATTGTCGAAGCCGTCCGCGCCGTAACCGGTTGGGATGTGACAATGTGGGAAATTATGAAAGCCGGCGAGCGGCGGCTCAATATGCTGCGGGCGTTCAATGCCCGCGAAGGTTTTACCCGCGAAGACGATAAACTGCCCAAAAAACTTTCGCAAGCATTCGTCGGCGGGCGCACCGATGGCGTCGCCATCTCGGAAACGGAAATTGAGCAAGCCAAAGACATTTATTATGCTATGGCAGGCTGGACAAACGACGGCATACCCACCCCGTGGAAACTGGCGGAGTTGGGCTTGGATTGGATAACCTTATAAAAGGAGACTATTATGAAAATCGTTGTGCTGGGCGGCGCCGGAAAAATGGGCAGCATCGCCGTGCAAGATTTGGCGCAAAACAAAGCGGTAGATGCGGTGGTGATTGCCGACCGCGACCCTGCCGCGGCGCAAGTTGTGGCAGACTATATCGGCAGCGATAAAATCACCACGGTAGAAATTGACCTGATGAACCACGATGCGCTGGTTTCGCTGCTGAATGATGCCGATACCTGCCTGAATGCAACCGTTTACTATACCAATTTACCGGTTATGGAAGCCTGCATCGAGGCAAAAACCAATTATGTGGACTTGGGCGGCTTGTTCCACACCACCCGCAAGCAACTAAAATTGCACGACCGTTTCGCCGAAGCGGGCATCAGCGCCATCTTGGGGATGGGGTCTGCCCCCGGGCTGCCGAACATTCAAGCGCGGTACGCCGCCGACCGGCTGGATACCATCGAATATATTCGCATTTACGACGGCATCAAACCCCCCGACCCCGACAAAGTTGCTTTTACTTATGCCGTGCCAACCATTATTGACGAACTGACCGAATCGCCGATGGTCTTCCGCAACGGCGAATTCATCGCCGCCGAACCGCTGTCGGAATTTGAAGATTACTGGTTCACCCCGCCGCTGGGCAATCTGCCGATGCACCTTTCGCTCCATTCCGAAGTTGCCACCCTGCCCGTCAGTTTCGCCGATAAAGGCGTGCAAGAGTGCTATTTTAAAATCAACTATTGGGGTATGGCGAAAGAAACGGTAGAAAAAGTGCGCGTGTTGGCTGATTTCGGATTTGCCGGCACCGAACCGGTGAACGTCAAAGGCGTGCAAGTTTCACCCCGCGATATGACCGTCGCCATGATGGGCGATTACGTTCCCCCCGTCACCGATTTTCTCGCCCCGCCCGGCAATCAGCCGCCGGATTGGACGAAAGAAATCGTCACCGAAATAAAAGGCGAAAAAGACGGCGGCACGGTCGTGTATCGGCTGGGCACGCTGACCGTAAAAGGCGCACTGCCCACCGGTGTGGTTCCGGCGCGCGGCGCGGTTTGGCTGGCAGCCGGACGCATCGCCCCCGGGGTACACCCGCCGGAAATCGCCTTCAACCAGCCGGAAGTTTTCTTGAAAGAATTGGAAGACCGCGATATTTACACCACCGTCACCGTGACAAAAAATTTGTAGCGTGCGAGATGAGGAGCAGGAAGCAAGAAATAAAAAGTAAGGAGCAGGAAGTAAGGAGTAGAAAATATGAACGAAACCGAACGTCGCGCCGCCCGGCACTTATCGCCGGTGTGGACGCATCTCACCGAAATTGTGGTTGACCGCGCCGAAGGCATCTATCTGTATGATGCCGACGGCAACCGTTACACCGATTTCACTTCCGGTATCGGGGTGACCAACACCGGGCACTGTCACCCCAAAGTGGTAGATGCCATCCGCCGCCAAGCGGGACGGTTGCTGCACGGGCAAGCGAATATCGTTTTCCACCCGCCGATGCTGCAACTGGTGGAAGAACTCCGCAGCGTGCTGCCACCCGCGCTCGACACCTACTTTTTTTCCAACAGCGGCGCAGAAGCCGTCGAAGCCGCCATCAAACTGGCGCGCCAAGCCAGCGGCAAACCGAATATCATCGTTTTTCAGGGGTCATTCCACGGGCGCACCATCGGCACAATGTCGCTGACCACTTCCAAAACGGTGTATCGCTTCGGCTACCAACCATTGATGGCGGGCGTTTTTGTCGCGCCGTATCCGTATGCCTTCCGCTATGGCTGGGACGAGGAAACCGTTACCGATTTTGCGCTGGCGGAATTGCGTCATCTGCTGAAAAGCCAAACCGCGCCGGAAGAAACCGCCGCCATTTTGATTGAACCGGTACTGGGTGAAGGCGGGTATGTCGTGCCGCCGAAACGCTTTATGCGCGAATTGCGCCAACTTTGCACCGAACACGATATTCTGCTCATCGGCGATGAGGTGCAATCGGGGTTTGGGCGCACCGGAAAATTTTTCGCGCTGGAACATTTTGATTTCGAGCCGGATATTGTGGTGATGGCAAAAGGGCTGGCTTCCGGCTTGCCGCTCAGCGGCATTGCCGCATCGCAATTGCTGATGGCGAAATGGAAGCCCGGCACCCACGGCGGCACCTACGGCGGAAACGCCATCGCCGCCGCCGCGGCAGTTGCCACCATCCAAGCGCTGAAAGAAGATAAATTGGTCGAAAATGCGGCGGCAATGGGGGAACTGCTGCAAGCCGGTTTGAAAAATTTGCAGGCAAATTTCCCCGTCATCGGCGAAGTGCGCGGCTTGGGATTGATGGTTGCCACCGAGTTTACCGATGCCGCCACTGCCAAAAAAGTGCAGCAAGCCTGCCTTGCCGAAAACTTGCTGCTGCTCACCTGCGGCACAAACGGAAATGTCATCCGCTGGATTCCGCCGTTGACGGTCACTGCCACACAAATTGACGAGGCGCTTTCCATTTTCGGCGCGGCACTGGCAAAAACGGTGAATCCATAGTGCTGCATCTACCCGAAAACGCGCTGGTACTGTATAAAACCCAGCCGGCAAAAATAACGCGCACCGGCGAAAAACCGGAAATCGTGCTGCCAACCGGACGGCGCATCAAAGTTCGTCCCAAAGATGTGCTGTTGCTGCATCCGGGTCCGGTTGGCAGTCTTTCCGCGCTCGATATTCCCCCGCGCGCCGATATTGTCGAAACGTGGGAATTGTTGGCGGGCGAAACGGTGTCTTTGCAGGACTTGGCGGAACTACTATACGATGAATTCTCCCCTGCCGCGGCATGGTCGGCGTGGCGGCAAGTGACGGACGGCTTGTATTTTGACGGCACGCCGCAAAAAATTACCGCTCGCAGCGCCGAAATGGTGCAGGCGGAAAAATCGGCGCGCGCGGCAAAAGCCGCCGAAAAAGCGGCGTGGGCGCAATTTTTGCAGCGGGTGGAAACAAAAACCGTCACCCCCGACGACTATCCGCACCTGCGCGATGTTGAGGCGTTGGCGCTGGGCAAGGGCGAAAAAAGCCGCGTGCTGCGCGCACTCAATCGCAAAGAAACGCCGGAGAATGCTCACGCGCTGTTGCTGGCGTTGGGCGTGTGGGATGCAACCGTCAATCCGCACCCCCGGCGGCTCGGATTGCCGCTTGACCCGCCCGCTGCCGAATTGCCGCCGCTGCCGGATGAGCCTCGGCGCGATTTAACCGACTTGCCCGCGTTTGCCATTGATGATGCGGACAGCACCGACCCCGACGACGCCATCAGTTGGGATGGCGAACGGCTGTGGGTTCACGTGGCGGATGTAGCGGCGCTGATTCCCGGCGGCTCGGCGGCAGATGCCGTCGCCCGCGCCCGCGGCGCCAATTTGTACCTGCCCGACGGCACCGTGCCGATGCTGCCACCCGCCGCCACCGACCGTTTGGCGCTCGGTCTATCCGAAATCTCCCCTGCCCTCTCCTTCGCCATCAAACTTGATAACAGCGGTGTGCCCACTGTGTCGGAAATTGTTTCGGCGTGGGTGCGGGTTACCCGTATCAGTTATGAAGCCGCCGAATCGCAATTGGCGGCGGAACCGTTTGCCGCCCTGCTGGCAATTGCCGAAAATGCGCGGCAGCGACGCATAAAAAACGGGGCGCTGGAACTCGATTTGCCGGAAGTGAAAGTTCGGGTGAACGATGACGGCATCGTTTCCATCAAACCGATTTTACCGCTGAAAAGTCGCACGCTGGTGCGCGAAGCGATGCTGCTGTGCGGCGAAGCGGTGGCAAAATTTGCGGTGGCGCACGACATCCCGTTTGCCTTCAGCACGCAATCGCCCCCCGCCGGCAGCGGCGACCTCCCCGCCACAGGCTTGGCGCGAATGTTCGCCCTGCGGAAAATGCTCTCTCCCGCCGAGTTGAAAGGTAGTTTGGGTGTTCATTTTGGGTTGGGCGTTGATGGCTACGCGCAAGTCACCAGCCCACTGCGACGGTACGGCGATTTGGCGGCTCACCAGCAGTTGCGGCGTTTTTTGCGCGGCGAACCACCCCACCCGGCGGCGGAACTGTTGGCGCGCATCGCCGCAGCGGGTATCGCCGCGGCAGAGGTTCGGCGTGCAGAGCGGCTATCGAATTTGCA
>CAYPNZ010000136.1:0-7003 GCA_964411845.1 uncultured Anaerolineaceae bacterium | reverse complement strand
GCAACCGCGACCCGGAGCCACCTGCCATCACAACTGCTTTCATAAAATTTCCTGATTTTGCGGTTAAAGAACGGGATGGTACACCTGTATTTATATCATAGCACAAAGCGACAGAATATAAAATACTTTCTTGCCGCTTCCATTTTACAGTGCTCGGCAAACCTGCTACAATACTTATGTCATCTTACGGAGTAATTATGGATTCTGCGGCACAAATGATACCGCAAAAATTTACCGCTGTAATTTTTCCCCGCTTGTTATTGGCGTTGATTATTTTTGTCGGCAGTATGCTGGTAGTTTTGATTTTTGGCATGCTGACCTACCAAATCTATTTTTTGAACCGAGTCTATTTAGGCGTTGAGATTGGCGGGGTGGATGCCGGACAACTTTCGCGTGCCGAAACGCGGCAATTGGTGGCGCGGCAAGCCGCCGATTTGCTGGCACAACCGGTAACGTTGGTCACCGACCGCGGCACATTCACGTTTTCCGCCGAACAACTCGGCGCGCGGGTGGATATTGACCGCACGGTGAACACCGCTTTTGCCATAGGGCGACAGGGCAATTTAGCCCGCGACATTCGCGTGCAATTGCAAGCGCTCAACCAGCCGATAAAAGTCACCCCCATCATCAGTTTTGATACCGGACCCGCCAACAGCACCCTGCTGCAATTGGCGCAGCAACTGAATCAACCGGCGCAAAATGCACAATTGCAGATTGAAGGCACAACCGTGCAAGCCGTCCCCGCCAAAACCGGTTATGCCGTGGATATTGCCGCCAACCGAGACCTCATTCGGCAGGCAATTTTAACCCGCAATACCGCACCCGTCACACTGATAACCCACAGCACCGCTCCCGCCGTTACCGTGGTGGAACCGGCAGCAACCGCGCTGGCGGCGGTGCTGTCTGCCCCGCTGACCCTTACCTTCGATGGACGACAATGGACGCTGCCCCCCGAAACCTTGGCGGCATGGGTGGTCATCGGCGAACGCACCGCCCCCGACGCGCCCGGCGAAATTACGGTTTCGTTTGATGAAGCCGCCGTCGCCAAATATTTTTTCGATTTGGCGGAAGAAATCAACCGTCCCGCCATTGATGCCTGGTTCAATATTGATGAACGCACCTTCACCCTAACCCCCATCATCCCCAGCCAAACCGGATACACCCTTGACGTGGCAGCCTCGGTAGCCATGTTGAAAAACCTGTGGCAAACACCCAATGTCCACCAACTGCCCCTGCCGGTGGTAGTTACCCAACCGGCGGTATCGTCGGAACACCCGGAGCAACTGGGCATAAAAGAATTGGTCAGCACGGCAACCACCTATTTTAAAGGCTCATCCGCAGACCGGATGAAAAATATCGAAGTTGCCGCCTCAAAATTTAACGGCGTGGTCATTCCGCCCGGCGAAATTTTCTCGTTTAACCGTTATGTGGGGGAAATTGATGCGGCAAACGGTTTTGTGGAATCGCTCATCATTCAAGGCGACCGCACCGCCGTGGGCATCGGCGGCGGGGTGTGTCAGGTTAGCACCACCGCTTTCCGCGCGGCGCTGTTCGGCGGATTTGAAATTGTGGAACGCTGGGCGCACGGGTATCGCGTCGGTTGGTACGAAACGGGCAGCATCCCCGGGCTGGATGCCACCATCTATACCCCCGATGTGGATTTTAAATTCCGAAACGACACCGACAGTTTCATCCTCATTCAAACCAAAACCGATTTGCGCGCCGGCACGGTCACATTCAATTTGTACGGCACCTCACCGGGGCGAACGGTCATCATCTCCGACCCGATTATGGAAAACCGCGTGCCGCACGGACCCGACATCTATCAAGAAGACCCCTCGCTGAAACCGGGGCAAATCAAGCAAGTTGATTGGGCAAAAGACGGGGTGGACGTAACCGTTTACCGCACCGTAAAAGAGGGTGATACCGTCATCCATCAAGACACCATTTTCAGCCGCTACCGCCCGTGGCAAAACGTGTTCAAAGTGGGTCCCAAAGCAAATTGACGATATTTGTAAACTGTGATAATCGAGAGTAAAATTACAATTTGGCGAAAAATCTCGCCAAATTTTATGTATTGCGTAATTACACCATGGGCTATCAACTGGACAAATTCGTTTTCGGGCATATATGGGCAACCGATTTGCTGGCACGCGCCATTGACAGCGGCAAACTGTCGCAATCGGTGTTGATAACCGGCTTGCCTCGGCTGGGAAAAACCACACTGGCGCTCACTGTGGCGATGGCGCTTAACTGCACTGCCGCCGAAAAACCGTGCGGACAGTGCGCCGCCTGCCGGAAAATTCTCGATGGCAACCATCCCGATGTGCTGCTGTCGGATGACGATGACACCCTGAAAATTGAAGAAATCCGCACCCTGCAACACGATTTATCGTTAACGCCGCACGAAAGTCCACATAAAGTTGCCATTCTTGCCAATTTTGACCGCGCCACCACCGGCGCCGCCAATGCCCTGCTGAAAACACTGGAAGAGCCGCCGGCACACGTCATTCTGCTGCTCACCGCGCGCTCCACCGAGCAACTATTGCCGACCATCGTTTCGCGCTGCCAAAACATCAATTTACGCCCGGTTGCTCCCGATGTGATTGAACAATTGCTGCAGCGGCAATTTAACGTGCCGGCGGGCACCGCACAGCATCTCAGCCGGTTGGCACACGGGCGCCCCGGCTGGGCGGTTGAAGCGTACCGCAACCCGGATATGCTCGCCCAACGCCAAACGTGGCTCACGGAAATGACCGGCGTGTTGCGCGGCGGGTATGTTGAGCGGCTGGCTTATGCCGCTCAATTGGCAAAAGCGCCGCAGCCGCCCGCAGTTGTGCTCGATTTGTGGCTGTCGTGGTGGCGCGATGTGCTGTTGGTACACAATCGGGTTTCTGCGCCGATGGTGAATGTGGATACGGAAGAAACCATTCGGCAATTTGCCGAACGGTTGTCGCAAGTGCAAATTGTCGCCGTTATTGCCGAATTACAAAAAACACTGCAAAATTTCGATTTTAACGTGAACCGGCGGTTGAATTTTGAAACTTTGTTGTTGAAACTACCGCAAGTAAATTCTTAAAAAGGACTTTTTATCCTATGCCGACTGTTGTTGGAGTACGATTTAAACCCGTCACCAAAACCTATTTCTTCCTGCCGCCTGCCGATGAGGAACCGCCGCGGCTGAAAGACCCGGTTATTGTGCAAACCAGCCGCGGAAAAGAACTGGGCTGGATTTCGATGGAAGCCAAAGAAATACCCGCCAGCGAAACCAAAGGCGATTTGAAGCCGATTTTGCGAAAAGCCACGCCGCTCGATTTGATGAGTTTGGAGAAATACCGCGCCCGAGAAGCGGAAGCGTTGAAAAAATGCCGTCAAAAGGTGGCGGATTTACACCTGCCGATGAAAGTCATCCGCGCCGAATACTCATTCGACGGCTCGAAGTTGCTCTTTCTGTTCACCGCCGAACAGCGCGTGGATTTTCGAGAACTGGTGCGCGCCCTGGTGCGCTCATTCCGCACCCGGGTAGAAATGCGGCAAATCGGCGCGCGCGATGAAGCCAAAATTATTGACGGCTATGGTCGCTGCGGGCGGCAATTGTGCTGTTCCAGCTGGCTCACCGAGTTTCATCCCGTTTCCATCCGTATGGCAAAAAATCAGCAACTGCCGTTGGCGCCCACCGAAATTTCCGGCGCGTGCGGGCGGCTGCTGTGCTGTTTGGCGTATGAAGATGATACCTATAAAGAAATTCGCAAACGGCTGCCGAAGGTGGGCACGCACGTGGTGCATGCGGAACATGGTAAAGGCATCATCAAAGGACTGAACATTTTAAAAGAACACGCAATTGTGATGTTTGAAGGCGGCGTTCGCACCGAAGTGCCGGTAGACAGTTTGTTACTGCCGGGGCAAAAACCGGCGGAACCGAAAGCGGCGGAACCGGTCGCCCCGGAAGCCGCAGCGACAGCAGAACCGCCTGAAAAGCAGCCCGCATCCGCAGAGGCAACACAACCGAAACCTGCATCGAAACGGCGCAAAAAACGGCGGCGGCGAAAGCCCAGGTCTCGCAAACCCAAAAATTAATCCGGCACAAAAAAAATTGCCATCGCCAACATCAGCATGACACATTGCACGCGAAAATTCCTTTGCCACAAATTTCCGCGATTTATGCATCGCCCGTCCACCGGCAACGGCAAAAACCTACCAAAATATGCTGTTTTACAAGCAACCGTCAAACTGCGGTTGCTTTTTTCCTGCTAACGCGGCTCAATAACAAAACGTAACGCGGTTCGTTCCTGACCATCAATTTCCACTTCGGTAAACGAAGGAATACAAATTACATCAATACCATCAAGCGTAAGATATCCGCGTGCGATGGCTGTTGCTTTGATAGCTTGATTCACCGCGCCGGCGCCGATTGCTTGAATCTCGGCACGCCCGCTTTCTCGAATGACGCCTGCAATTGCCCCGGCTACAGATGTCGAGCGTGATTTAGCAGAAACTTTTATTACATCCATGAATGGTGCCTCCTACAAAGAATGTGTGCGTATGCTTAAACGATGTTACTGTGCGATAAATTGGTACGGGCAATTGAGATAATTTATTATACATTGTACCTCAATATTCACGGAGAATCAAGCAACTTTGAGTTTTTTGCACAGCACCGGCGCTATGGCGACACCAAATGCCCGAACACCACCAACCGTTCCGTATATTCCGCCAGCGTTTTATCGTATGATTGACACGTTATCAACGTTAACCGCGGCGACCGGGTGGGGTACGTTACCTGTACATCGGTGGGCGAAACCACGGTTGCCCCGTCAATTTCATACACAAACCGCCGGTTACCGCGATACACTTCCACCATATCCCCCGGCTGCAGCCCGCCCAACCGGTAAAACGGTCCGCGCCGACCGTCCGGCGGCAGGGTGATGTGCCCCGCCAGCACCACATTCCCCGTTTCGCCCGGGCTGGATGTTCCCTGTAAGTGCCCTACGGTTTGCTGTAAACCGCTCACATCCCAAATGCCGTTGCGGATGGGCGCAATTTCAACCGGCACATCAATTTCCAGCGTCGGGATGACCAACCGGGTGGCGGGGAATTCCGGTGCAGTGCCGGACAACACCGCTTGCGGCGACGGTTCGGGGGTAGTTGTGGGTATGACGGTTGCCGTCGGTGGAACGGCGGTGGCGGTGAGGGTGAGAGTCGGTGGCGCAGTGGTGACGGTAGCAGTGGGGGTCGGCAAAGGGGGCGGCGGGGTAACTGTGGGTGAAGCGGTAGCGGTGGGTGACGGCGGCGTCGGCGAAACGAAAACCACCGGCAAACGATTTTCAGCGGCGCGGGCGGGTACATTCGCCGCCGATTGCCCGCATGCCGCCGGCAGTCCCATCCCCAAAAACAGAACGATTGTTTGGATGATACGGCTCATTTTGATATTTTTCATCCGGCAAATTATACTCATATCAAGATGAATTTCAAAGTGAGTGCATTTATGCAACGACCCGACCTTCAAGAAAAGTTAAATAGCCTGCCCGGCAAACCGGGCGTGTACCTGTACAAAAATGCTCAAGGCAAAATCATTTACATCGGCAAAGCCAAAAATCTGCGCAACCGCGTGCGCTCGTATTTCCACAATTCGGCGCAGCACAGCATCAAAACGCGCCATTTGGTGCGCGATATTGCCGATATTGAATTTATTATCGCCGGTTCGGAACTGGAAGCCCTGCTGCTGGAAAACACGCTCATCAAAAAACATCAGCCAAAATACAACATCCGTTTGAAAGACGACAAACGTTACCCGTACATCAAAGTTCACTGGCAAGACCCGTTTCCGCGCGTTACCACCACCCGCCGCCTGCAAAATGACGGCGCACGCTATTTTGGACCGTACACCGCCGCTTGGGCAGCATATCGCACGCTCGATTTGGTGCGGAAAATTTATCCGTACCTGACCTGCACCCGCAAAATTGACGGCAACGACGAGCGCGCCTGCCTGTATTACCACATCGGACGCTGCGCCGCACCCTGTATCGGCGCGGTAAACCAAACCGAATACCGCCAAATGATTGACGGGCTGTGCGATTTTTTAAGCGGGCACACCGAACCGGTTGTTAAAAAACTAACCGCCGAAATGAACGCTGCCGCCGAATCGCTCGATTTTGAGCGCGCCGCCACCCTGCGCGACCAAATTCAAGCCATCCACCAAATTGCCGAAAAACAAAAAGTGGTCAGCCCGGAAATGGCGGATGAAGATGTCATCGCTTTCGCGCGCGATGACGGCAACGCCTGCGTGCAAGTATTTTTCATTCGGCGGGGAAAACTGATGGGACGCGAGTATTTTCTGCTGGACGGCGCAGACGATACCCACGACATGGAACTGGTCACATCGTTTTTAAAACAATTTTACGACCAAGTGCAAGATATTCCGGCACAAATTTTACTGCCGCAGGAAATTGACGAACTGATGATTATCCGCGATTGGTTGAAAAGTAAACGCGGGGCGCAGGTAAAATTGAAAGTGCCGCGGCGCGGACAAAAAAAAGCGTTGGTGCAAATGGCGGCAGAAAACGCTGCCGAAACGCTGGCTCATTTGAAAGCACAGTGGGCAATGGACCAAAGCAAACACACCGAAGCCCTGGCAGAATTGCGCGAACACCTGCATTTGCCGCAAGAACCGGTGCGCATCGAATGTTACGACATCAGCACCCTGCAAGGTACACACACCGTCGCCAGCATGGTGGTTTTTGCCAAAGGCGTACCCCGCAAAAGCGATTACCGGCGGTTCAAAATTAAAACGGTGGTGGGCAAGCCGGATGATTTCGCTTCAATGGCAGAAGTGCTGCGCCGCCGATTTCAGCGGATGCGCGATGCGCAAAGCGGCAAATTGCAGCCCGACACCCCTGGCAAAACCGATGCCGCCGCATCGTGGGGTATACTGCCGAATCTCATCATTATTGACGGCGGCAAAGGGCAATTGAACGCCGCGCTGTCGGTGCTGGACGAATTCGAC
>CAYPNZ010000135.1:0-7018 GCA_964411845.1 uncultured Anaerolineaceae bacterium | reverse complement strand
TCGCAGCAGACGCGGCAATTTTTGCAGGAATGGGAAGATGCCGTGCAAAATCCGGGCGGTTGAGCCGTTATCGTTCGTTCAGCACGGTTTTCAGCACTTCCAACGCCCGCCGAACCAATGACGCATCGGCTTGGCTGCCCATATGCCCCAACCGGAAAACTTTGCCCGCCAGCGGACCGTAACTGCCGCCGACCGCCAGCCCGTGCGCTCGCAGCCGGGCATCAAAATCTGCCCAAGCGATGCCGTCGGGCACCAGCGCGGCGGTAACGGTGGGCGACGGTATGGCGTGCGGCGCGGGGTACAGCGCAATGCCCAATGCCGTCAACCCGCGGCGGCACAACTCGGCAACAGATTCGTGCCGCGCAAAACTTGCCGCCAACCCTTCCGACAGCAGCCGTCCCGCCCCGGCATTCAGCGCCGCCACCCCGTGCCAATTGGGGGTGTATGGAAAATAATGTTCCGCCGGCGCGCTGAAAAACGGTTTCAGCGCATCATATCCCGCATAATCCACCGCGTGGATGATGTCCCACGCCCGGTCGCTCACCGCCAAAAAAGCCATACTCGGCGGCACGGACAGGCACTTTTGCGACCCGCCGAGACACAAATCAATGTGCCATTCATCTGCCAGCACCGGCGCCCCGCCCGCGCTGGCAACCACATCCGCATAAAAAAGGGGCACGTCATATTTGTGTTTCAGCGCGCCCAATGCCGCCAGCGGGTTTAACGTGCCCGATGGCGTTTCGCAGTGAACGGCGGTAATCATTTTCGGTTGAAAATCAACGATGGCGCGTTCAATTTCCGCCAAATCGGCGATGGTTTCATTGTATGGCAGCCCGACGGTGCGCACCTCGGCGCCGACGGATGCCGCCATATCGGCGATGCCATAGCCGAAAACACCCGTGGCAACTGCCAACACTCGGTCGCCGGGGCGCAGCGTGCTTTTCAGCGCGCTCCACAGCGACAGCATCCCTTCGCCGGTTTGAATGACCACCCGATTTTTTGTCCCCAAAATTTGCTGCAATTTCCGTTCGGTTTCGGTATACAGGTGTAAAAATTCAGGTTCCAAATCCGCCGACCCGTAATTTTTTTGATACACCGCCAGCACTTCGGCGGGCACGGCGGTGGGACCCGGTATCATCGGAATGGGATAAACTTCCATTTTCGCCTCCAAAGATGCGTGATGCGATTCGTTATTTTACCGCTGATGATGTTATAATTCCGATAATGGATTCGGCAAAATTTTCCCGACGCGCATTTTTGAAAACGCTGCTTGCCGCACTGGTTGTGGCGGGCTGCCGACCGCAGTCATCCGGCGATGGCGGCGGTTTTTCGCTGCCGTTGCCCGGCAAACAAAACACCCCCACCCCCGCCATCACGCCGACCCCCACCCCGCTGCCGCAACCCGACAGCGTGGCGCAGGCGTATTTTTCCGCATTGGAAAAAACCGACACCGGCGCAATGTATGCGTTACTCACCCCCGATTCCCGGCAGCGAATTTCGGCGGTGGATTTTGATGCCATCTACCGTCACGTGCTGAATCAAACAACCACCCTGAATCTGACCGTTACCCCCGAAGCCATTTCCACCCGGACAGACCGGGCACAGGCAAATTTTCGCACCGTGTGGCATACCGGGCTATTCGGCGATATGACCACCGAAAATACGATGAACCTGCGTTTTACAGCGGGACGCTGGGGCGTGGTGTGGGAACCGATGCTGCTGATGCCGCAACTGGGGTACGGCATCACCCTGATTTTGCGGGAAGAACCGGTTGCCCGCGGCGAAATTTTGGCGGCGGACGAAACTCCGCTGGCAACCAACGGGCAGGTTATTGCCGTGGGGGTCGTGCCCGGTCAATTGCAAAACCGCGCGGAAGCGATTGCGGCATTGAGCCAACTGTTGGATATGGATGCCGCCAAAATTTCCGCCAAAATTGATGCCGCGCAACCCGATTGGTATGTGCCGCTGGGCGAGATTGATTTGGCAGCCGCCGCCGGCGCGGGAACCCTGCTGACCGAATCACCCGGCATTGACGCGACAGCGCATTCGGCGCGCAGTTACCCGCAGGGCGATACCGCGGCGCATATTGTCGGTGTGCTGGGCGCAATTCCCGCCGACAAACTGGATTCGTTCCGCAAAATGGGCTATCGCGGCGATGAAATGGTCGGGCAAACAGGGTTAGAGGCGTGGGGCGAACCTTTTTTGGCGGGCAAACGCGGCGGGCGGCTGGTTACGCTTGCCCCGTCCGGCGTGGAAAAAGAAACGGTTGCAGTGGCAAAACCCGTTCCCGGCGGAAATATCCATTTGCATTTGAATATACCGTTGCAACAGCGCGCCGAAGAACTGCTCGGCAAGCGGCGGGGTTCCATTGTGGTCATGAAACCCACCGGCGAATTGCTGGCAATGGCAACCTATCCCCGCTTTTTCCCGCAATCGTTTGCCGCCGGCATTGATGCCGACACGTGGAACGCCCTGCTCAACAACCCCGACCGCCCGCTGGTCAACCGCGCGGCGCAAAGTGCCTATCCCCCCGGCTCGGTGTTCAAAATTGTCAGTATGGCGGCGGCAATGGAAAAACTCGATATGAGCCCCGAAACCACCTTTTTTTGTTCGGGCACGTGGTACGGTTTGGGCGAAGATAATCCCAAAAAATGCTGGTTGGAAACGGGGCACGGCACAATTTCTCTGCGCGACGGGCTGACCCAAAGTTGTGATGTTGTTTTTTACGAAGTGGGCAAAGCGTTATATGAAGCCGACCCCGCTTTACTGCCCGAAATGGCGCGCGCCTTCGGGTTGGGGCAGCCCACGGGTATTTTGGGCGTGGATGAGACGGCGGGCATTGTGCCCGATAACACGTGGAAGCAATCAACGCTGAATGCACCGCTGTACGTGGGTGATATGGTCAATATGGCAATCGGGCAGGGATATTTGCTGACCACCCCGCTGCAAGTGGCGCAACTGGTTGCCGCCATTGCCGCGCAGGGCAGCGAATATCGCCCGCAGGTTATTGCCCGGCTCAACTCTCGAAATGCGGGCGACCAGTTTTTCCCCGCTGAAATTGCACGGCAAGTGGCGGTGACACCGTTCACGCTGGCAAACATTCAGCAGGCAATGTTCGGCGTGGCGCACGGACGGTACGGCACGGCGCGCAAAGCCTTCGATGGCGTGGGGTTCAGCGTGGCGGGCAAAACCGGCACCGCCGAAACGGGGATTGACGCACCACACGCCTGGTTTGCCGGGTACGCCCCCGCCGATGCGCCGCAGGTGGTCATCGCCGTAATGCTGGAAAATGCCGGCGAAGGGTCGGAGTTCGCCGCGCCCGTTTTCCGCCGGATGGCAGAAAGTTATTTTTCAATCTTGGGTTGACGGATTGATTTTCCCGTCTCATCAAAAACTTTTTTGCCGTGATTGGCATTATCGGGTTGACAATCGTTTTATGCGTGTGCTATAATCAAACCGTAAAGCGCTTCTGTTGGGGCAATTATACAACGCGATATGATGCCAGGCTCTTCCTTTTCCTTTGCCTGGCAATTATATTGCACAGAAAAATGGCTATATGGATGAAGGTTGGTATGGAAGAAAAAGAAGTATCGAAAACTGCACAGGTTTCCGCACCGGAAGAAACACCCTCGGAACCGGAAATTTCTCCGTTGGAACTTTTGATGCAAAAGGCAAAAGATCAGGGCTACCTCATCTCCGATGATTTGCTGATTGCCATCCCCGAAGCGGAAGAAAATATGGACCAACTGGAAGAACTGTTCATCCAATTGGTCAATCAGGGTATAGAAGTTTATTCCAGTGCGGAAGAAGCCGAAGAAGAACGCAAGATAAAATTATCGGGCGCCGCCAAAAAAGAAGAAGCGGAAATAGACCCCTTCGATTTGAGCGCGATTGCCGCTGATGATACTATCAGCCTGTATTTGAAAGAAATGGCGCGCGTGCCGTTGCTCACCACCGAAGAAGAAACAACCCTCGCCCGCAGTTTGGAACAGGGGCGTTATGCCGAACTGGAATTGCGAAAAATGAGTGGCGATGCCGACCCCGACCGCGTGGACGAACTGAAATCAATCATTCGCGCGGGAAATCGTTCCCGTGACCACCTGATAAAAGCCAACACTCGGCTGGTGGTCAGCATTGCCAAAAAATATATGGGGCAGGGCGTGCCTTTTTCCGATTTGATTCAAGAAGGCAATTTGGGATTGATGAAAGCCGTCGAAAAATTCGACTACCATCGCGGTTATAAATTCAGCACCTATGCCACTTGGTGGATTCGGCAGGCAATTACCCGCGCATTGGCAGACCAGGGGCGCACCATCCGCGTGCCGGTGCATATGAGCGACCGCATCCGCAAATTGCATCAAATTTCGCGCCAGTTGGAACAGGCGTGGGGACGCAAGCCAACGCCGGAAGAATTGGCGCAGGAATTGGAACTTGAACCGGCAAAAGTGCGCTGGATGCTGCGTGTCAGCCGCCATCCGGTTTCGCTGGAACGCCCGGTGGGCGAAGAAGAAGACAGCGAACTGGGTAACTTCATCGAAGACGAAGATGCACCCACCCCGCCCGATGCGGCGTATCACCATCTATTGCAGGAAAAATTGGAAGACGTGCTGTCTACGCTCACCCCGCGCGAAGCCCGAATTTTGCGGCTGCGTTTCGGCTTGCAGAACGGTCGAAGTTACACACTGGAAGAGGTCGGCAAAAAATTCGGGCTTACCCGCGAGCGCATTCGCCAAATCGAAGGGCAGGCATTGCGCAAATTGCGCCATCCGCGCCGCTCGCGGCAATTAAGAGATTATTTGGCATAATTTTGGCGCACAGATACACACGGCGCTTTAAAATTCTGTAACCATATATTTATCGGAAAAACCATATAAAAAGGTAAAAGGTAAAAATGCACGAAAAAAGCATATAATTACTCAATAAAGCGGTCGGCGATGAATTGTCGGCAGTTCACCAATATATGTATTTTCATTTCCACTGCGATGACCAAGGGTATGACCTGTTAGCCGGTTTGTTCAAAAAAACCGCCATCGAAGAGATGTTGCACGTTGAACGGTGTGCGGAGCGCATTTTATTTTTGCACGGCGAAATAGAAATGGTGCCTTCGGCAGAGGTGCAAAAACTGCACGATGTGCGGGATATGTTGGAACTCGCGCGGAAAATGGAAGAAGAGAGCGCCAGAGACTATAACCTGTGGGCGAATGAATGTTCCGCCAATGCAGATTCCGCCACCAAAAAGATATTTGAAGGGCTGGTCGAAGAAGAGGAACGTCATTTTGACCAATACGATACCGAATTGGAAAATATCGAGAAATTCGGCGAGCGGTATTTGGCGCTGCAATCCATCGAACGGAGCAAAACTATTTCTGCCGGCGGAATGGCGTAAAAATTACTTGAAGTATCACTAAAAAACGGTCAGGTTTTTGCCTGACCGTTTTTGTTTTTGGTGCAAAACCAAGCGAGATGTTCGTTTATTCATAGGGACGACTTTATTTTTCGCCCGCGTCTACCGCACAACGAAAACCGACATTGTTGTAAAACAAAAAATCCCCGTCCAGCCGAGCGATACCGGTGGCGATGGCAGCCTCGTTTACCCAACTGGCGCCGCGCAACACCCGCCATTTCCCCGATGCCGGATTTTCTCTGCCGTCATCGGCGCGGTACGGATACGGCATAAAAAGGCTGCTTGTCCATTCCCACACATTGCCCGCCAAGTCTACCACACCCTCCGGTGTATCGCCCTGCGGCGAGAACATTCCCACCGGCGACGTGCCGCCCAGTTGTGCTTCGGCGGTGTTGCAGTGGTTTGGCAAAAATTCGTTACCCCACGGATACCGCCAGCCGCGTGTGCCGCGCGCCGCATATTCCCATTCGGCTTCAGTGGGCAGCCGTTTGTTTGCCCAAGTGGCGTATGCCAGCGCGTCTTCCCACGTTACCAGCACCACCGGGTGCTCGGCTTTTCCAGCGGGGAAGGTACGGGTTTCCGTGTTCCAATTGTAGCCGCGGGTATCGCACCACGGGACATCGTAATTGGGTACGGGGTGTCCCGTGGCATCAATAAACCGTTTGTATTCGGCATTGGTTACGGGCCAGCGGTCAATAAAAAAACTGTTGACGGTTACTTGATGCGCCGGTTGGGTGTTTTCGGCGTCACTGTCGCTGCCCATTGTGAACGTTCCACCGGAAAGAAAGACCATTTCTTTGCCGTCATCGGGGAAAATGATGACTTCGGGGTCTGTATTGTTTTGTTTTGCCATAATAACCCTCATCCAAAAATATAATAATATCGCTATCGAACTTGAACGTCATAAGCCAGCACGCACCCGCCCAACCAAATATGGTCGCCGGGGGTAAGCAGGTAACGTTTGCCCATCATAATCAATTCGCCGTTGATTTTTGTGCCGAACCCGCTGCCCATATCTTCAATGAACATCTGCGATGACCCCGCCGCAACCGAGAGCACGGCGTGTCGCCGCGATACTTTTTGGGCGGTTGCGCCCAAATGTGCCAAGTCAATATCGGCTTTGTGATGGATGAAACGGTCGCTGCGCCCGATGATATATTCGCCGGGGGGGACGGTGATGGTTTCGCCGGTGGTGGCGATGGTTAATGTGTGGGTAACAATTTTTCCGCCCAGCCGGAACAGCCAGCCGGGCACAAGCGTGTATCGCAGCGACAGATGCCCCAAAACGACGGTGTCGCCTTCGTATAACCGGTGCGTCGCGCCCAATCCCAACTTTTGCCCGTTGATGACGATGCCCGCGCGCCCGCCCATCTCTTCGATGAAGTGGATGCCGCCGTTGCCGGTGATGCGAGCGTGCCGCCGAGAGACCGAATCGTGTGATTCGTCCTCAAAAGTCAAATCCACATCGGGCGGAATGCCGAAATTCGGGTCATATCGCCCGATAACCAGCGACCCGTCCACCGGCAAAATGATGTGCCGCCCGCTGCTTTGCACGGTAAACCAAAAACGCCGTCCGCTGCTGCGCGAAGAGACAATTTCTCGGCGGGTCAACTG
>CAYPNZ010000134.1:0-7060 GCA_964411845.1 uncultured Anaerolineaceae bacterium | reverse complement strand
TGTCTTAAAGATGCCAAAAATCTTGATAAAACGATGTGTCCGTCCAAAATGGAACGCACCGCATCGGTAATCGGTTCGGTCAGGTCGTCACTTTCCACCAGCACCGTGTAAAACCCGGTGATGGTGCCGCGCTCGCCGGTGCCGGTGCGTTCCAGCAGTTTTGGCAGCAGAGCAAAAACGGATGGTGTGTAACCTTTCATAGCGGGCGGTTCGCCAATTGCCAGCCCGATTTCGCGCTGCGCCATGGCAAAGCGCGTTACCGAATCCATCATAAAAGTAACGTCCGCCCCTTGGTCGCGGAAATACTCGGCGATGGCGGTTGCCACCCATGCCCCTTTCAATCGCACCAAAGCCGGTTGGTCGCTGGTAGATACAATCACCACCGACCGTTCCAGCCCGGCAGCCGTTAAATCGCGTTCGATAAATTCTTGCACTTCGCGCCCGCGCTCGCCGATGAGTGCTATCACGCTGATGTCGGCTTTGGCATTGCGGGCAATCATGCCCATCATAGTACTTTTGCCCACCCCACTGCCGGCAAAAATACCGATGCGCTGTCCTTTGCCCACCGTCAAAAATCCGTCAATGGCGCGCACGCCCGTTTCCAGCGGTTGACTGATGGGCATTCGCCCCAGCGGCGGCGGCGCAGACCCCGCTGCCGGATATGCCGCCGAAGCGTGCACGGGTCCTTTGCCGTCAATCGGTTCGCCCAGTCCGTTCAGCACCCGCCCCAGCAGAGCATCGCCCACCGGCACAGTAAACAGCGAACCACTGTCGCGAATGGTGTTGCCGGGACCGATACCGCGCATTTCGCCGAGCGGCATCAGCAGGGTGCGGTTATCGCGGAAACCCATCACCTCGGCGGGTGTTTCGGTTTTTCCGTCGTCCGACACAATGTAACAGAGTTGACCGATTTGGGCGTGCAATCCACGCGCTTCAATGGTCAAACCGATAACCTGTGTCACCCGTCCACTGCGAATGAACGCCGGCACTTCGGCAACGGCGTGCTGATAGGTTTTGAAAGTCGTTTCCAAATCCATAGATTTTCCGAAAAACACCAAATACGGGCGCATGCCACCCGATACGATGTTAGCGTATCACAGAGTGCGGATAAATTCAGTAAAATTGGCGTGAAAGCGCCGTAAAGGGATGGTAAATTTTTTGTCGCTGAAATTTTTTGTTGACCAGATTATTTCAATGTGTTAAACTTGCAGTGTGGAAATAAAACGGAAGCACAGATAGAGCAGAAAATGTCATCCACACCCCATTTAAGTGATAAAGAACAATTGAAACTTTTGGAAGCGGAACGCGAACAGCGTTTGTTCGCCGAAACCCTGACCGATGTGACGCTGGCACTTACATCGCAAATGGAACCCACGGCGGTGCTGAACGAGATTTTGCGCCAAGCGCGGCGGCTGGTGCCGTATCGCACGGCGCACATCGTTTTGCTGGAAGGGAACGATTTGCGCATAGCCTGCTGGCAGGGGTACGAAACTTTCGGCAGCGAGCAGGCAATTGCCCATTTGGTGCAGCCGCTCACCGAATTTCCGCTTGATGCGGAAGTGGTGCGCTCAAAAACACCGCTGCTCATCGGCGATACACACCACGAACCGCGCTGGGTGGTGCAAGAAAAAACGCGCTGGGTGCGGTCGCACGTGGTATACCCCATTACACTGGGGACAACCGTGCTGGGGCTGTTGCGGCTTGACGGGGATGTGCCGCACGCCTTTTCCGAAAAAACCATCGTTTACCTGCGCCCGTTGATGAATGCCGCCGCCATCGCGCTGGAAAATGCGCGGCTGTATTCGCAGGCGCAAAAAGAAATTGCCGAACGCACTCAAATTGAAGCGCAGTTAAAAGATAATGTTCAACAATTGGAAATGGCATTTCGGCAAACAAAAGTGTATGCCGAAGAATTGCGCGGCGAAGTGCTGGAACGGAAAAAAGCCGAAGAACAGATTCGCCGGCGAAACCGCGAACTGACCCTGCTGAACCGCATCATTTCCACCACGGCGCGCGGCTTGCGAGAAGAAGCCATCCTTGATATTGTGTGCCGTGAAATGGCGCTGGCGTTTGATACATCCGATGCGTTTTCGTTTCTTTTCGACGAAAACGGCGAAACGGCGCAGGTGGTGGCGGTTTGTTTGGCAAACGACCGCCCGCCGCTGCCCGAAACCACCCTTGCCATTGACGATTATCCCACCCTGCGATTGCTGGTTGACAGCAAAGTGCCCGTTGTCAGCAACAATATTGCCGCCGATGTACGTTTTCGCGCCGACCCGCTCATTACCGCGCGGGGCATCGAATCGGCAATTCTCATTCCGCTGGTGGTGGATGAAGTGGTTGTCGGTTGTTTGTCGCTGTGGCACAACGAGCCGCGCACATTCACCGTGGCGGAAATTGACCTGTCGTGGCGCGCCGCCGAGCAGGTTTCGATGGCAATTGCCCGCGCCCGTCTCGATGAAACGCGCCGCCAACTGAGCGCGGCAATCGAACAATCCACCGAAAGCGTGGTCATCGCCGATGCGGCGGGGAATATTGTTTATACCAACCCCGCCTTCGGGCAGATAACCGGCTATACCATCGCCGATGTGCAGGGAAAATCGCTGATTGACTGGCTGCGCAGCGATAAACACCCCCCCGCACTCTTTGCCGAAATTTGGAAACGTTTGCAATCGGGCAGCAGTTGGCAGGGGCGGTTGACCGTCGTCAAAAAAGACGGCTCAACTTTTACCGGCGATACGGCAATTACGCCCATTCGCAACCGGCGCGGCGAAATTGTCAACTATATCAGCAGCCAGCGCGATGTAACCCGCGAATTGCAGTTGGAAGCGCAATACTACCAAGCCGAAAAGATGCACGCCATCGGCAGGTTAACCAGCGGTATTGCGCACGATTTTAACAATTTGCTCACGGCTATCAACGGTTTTGCCGAAGTGTTGCAGGGGCAAATACCCGATGACGACCCCCGCCGCGAGTTTGCCGACCGCATTCGGCACACGGGGCAACGCGCTTCGGATTTGGTTGACCGGTTGCTGTCGTTCAGCCGCAAGCAGGAAAGCAATCCGCAAGTGGTAGATTTGAATGCGGTTATTTCCGACATCAGTAAAATGCTCGACCCGATTTTGGGCAGTCACATCACCTTGAAACTGCGTTTTGCCGGAAATTTGTGGCGGGTGAAAATTGACCCGACCCAATTGGAACAAATTGTCGTTAACTTGGCGGTGAATGCCCGCGATGCTATGCCCGACGGCGGCAGGTTGGAAATTCAAACCGAGAACATACGGCTTGACGGGCATCAATTGGGCATAACGCAGGGAAAATCGGGCGAATATGTGGCGCTCACGGTGTCCGATACCGGTACGGGGATGCCGGATGAGGTAAAAGCGCATATTTTCGAGCCGTTTTTCACCACAAAAGAAAAAGGAAAGGGCAGCGGATTGGGGCTTGCCACCATTTTCAGTATTGTGCAGCAGCAAAACGGGTTCATCGAAGTGAACAGCGAATTGGGCAAAGGCACAACCTTCAAAATTTACTTGCCCCGCACCACCGAAACGGTAACCGCGCCCCGCCGCAAAGTGCAAGCAAACGAACTGCCGCGCGGTTCGGAAACGGTGCTGGTGGTGGAAGATGAGCCGGCAGTGCGCAATTTGGCGGTACGGTTGCTGGCTCGCTACGGGTACAATGTGCTGGAAGCCATAGACGGCGAATCTGCGCTGGCGCTGGTGGCAGATTACCCCGATGAGATTCATTTGTTGATTTCGGATATGATAATGCCGGAGATTGGCGGCAAAGAATTGGCAATGCGTTTAAAAACTCGTTTTCCCGCGTTAAAGGTGTTGCTGATGTCGGGCAAAGCGGCAAAAAATGCCGGAATAAAGTTAGAGGGCATTAACGGTTTCATCCGCAAACCGTTTTCGGCGTTTGAGTTGGTGCGGCGTGTGCGAGAGATTCTCGATAGCGTTGCCGTTACGCCGTAACTTCTGCCAGCGCGGCATCTATTTGCGCCAATTTTGTTTGTAACCGCGCGTCAATGGTTCCCCCCTCAATATCAATCATACATCCCCCCCGGTTGATGTGGCTGTCGGCAATCAATTCCCACGGTTCATCGGGTTGTTGCAAATGTGCTACCGCATCCCAGTGCGGCTGCAAAATTTTATAATCTTCGGGATGAACGCGAACATAACAACTGCCGTGAATACCGGCGGAATCAATAACTTCCGCCACAATCTCGGTGATGATTTCCGGCTCAACGGTGAGCGCGTGGGTTAATATTTTTTTGGCAATTGCCAGCCCCAATTGCCCCAAATGTTTTTCCGCATCTGTCAGTAGTTGGTTATGCGCCGCCGTTGCCGACTGCGCCACTTTTTTGATGGCGGCAATCATTTCCGCCGCTTCTTTTTCCGCGGCTTGTTTACCGTCGGCATAGCCCGTTTGCAGCCCGACCTGCCGGGCTTTGGTGCGCACTTGCTCGGCTTCCGCTTCGGCACGGGCGATGATGGCGTGTGCTTCCGCTTCCGCTTCGGCAATGATGCGCGCCGCCTCTGCCTGCGGGTCGAGCGGGGGCGGGGCGGTTTGTTCACTGTCGGCGGCTGCCGCATCTTCGGCGCTCGACGGTGTGTTCCCGGCGGTAACGGGCTGCGGGTCGAACCGGGCGGATTTGAGAATTTTCCCCATTTTGCTCACCGAGCCGCTACATCACAATATCGTCGCCGCCGCGCGATACCACAATTTCTTCGGCGGCTTCCAACTGGCGAATGACATTGACGATGCGCTGTTGGGCTTCTTCCACATTTCGCAACCGAACCGGACCGCTGATAGCCAAATCTTCTTGCAGCAGTTGCGCCGCGCGTTTCGACATATTGCGGAAAATAAGGTTGCGTACTTCTTCGCTGGCGCCTTTCAGTGCCAAAATAAGGTCTTTGCTGTCCACATCGCGCAAAATCCGTTGAATGCTGCGGTCGTCCAGCGTGACGATGTTTTCAAACACAAACATCTTCTGTCGCACTTCTTCCGCCACTTGCGGCTGCGTTTCATCGAGTGCATCCATAATGACCTTTTCGGTGGAACGGTCAACTTGATGCAGGATGTTCACCAGTGCCTGCACGCCGCCCGCCGATGAATAATCTTGGGTGAGCAAGGTGGACAGTTTGGTTTTTACTCCGGATTCCACGTCTTTGATAACATCGGGCGAAACCCGGTCCATTGCGGCGATGCGGCTGGCAACTTCGCCCTGCAAACTTTCTTCCAAACTGGCGATGACGCTGGCTGCCATAGACGGTTTCAGGTGCGAAACGATGAGGGCGATGGTTTGCGGGTGCTCGTTTTTGATGGAATTTGCCAATTGTGCGGGGTCGGCATCTTTCAAAAAATCGAATGGCGCACCCTGCGAGCGCACCCGCACCCGTTCCAGAAACTCTTGTGCTTTTTGGTTGCCCATTGCACGCGCCAGCATATCGCGGGCATATTCCGAGCCGCCGCTGGCAACCCCTTCCGACACAAAAGACATATTGTACGTTTCTTGAATGACGCGCTCTTTTACTTTGGCGGGAACCGTGCCCATCTGCAAAATTTCATAGGTCAGCGTTTCAATTTCATCTTCGCTGAAATGTTTCAAAATGTGCGATGCGGCTTCGGTACCCAGTGTGATGAGCAGTGCGGCAGCCCGCTGTGTGCCGGTAAGTTCCAGTTCATCTGCCATAGGGTTAATCCTCTGCTAGCCAGAATTGAATGATTTGCGCCAGTGTTTCGGGGCGGTTTTTTGCCACCAACTGCAATTGTCGCAGCATTTGCGCTTTGGCGGCGGCTTCTTTTTCGTTTTCGCCAAATTCCGGCGGACCGATTTGCCCCAGCCCGTTGTATCCTTCCAGATTTGCCGCATCAATCGAATCGAGCAGGGTGGTGCGGGCATCGGGCAGCGACCCGGCAGCGCCTTCACCTTCCGGCAATACTTCAACCCGCTGCAAAGTGAGGGTGCGCTGCATGCCGCGTGCCACGAAGAACACGGCTGCCAGCGCAACCAAAACGATGCCCCAGCGGGCAAGCAGCAGATAAAAATCGCGCTGCTGGGCGGCTTTCATTGCTTCTTCCTGCTGGATAAAGTATTCGCGGTCAAAAGGAATGCTGTTAACGGTCAGCACATCGCCGCGCGCGGTATCCAACCCGGCGGCGGCGATGGTTGCCGCTTGAATGGCGCTGATGACGGTGGTATCGGTAATGTTGTTTACCAATACCGATACGGACAACCGCTTAATTTGCCCCGTTGCCGATTCAACCACCGATGTGGAGCGGGAAACTTCAAAATTGGTGGTGATGTCGGTGTGTTGGTAACTACTGCCGGTAGTACCGGTAACCGTGGTTTGGTATGATGGCGCGGCATCGGGAATGTTGCTGGATGCGCCCGGCACACCGCCGGTGCTGCCGTCGGCGGCGCTGGATGATTCGGTGATTTTGCGCGAACTGCGCACCACGCTGCCCTCTTCGGCGGGCAGGTATTTTTCGTTTTCGGTGTGAACCTGGTCCCAATTCATATCGGCGGCAACGCGCACCACCGCTTGGTCGGGTCCCAACACATTTTCCAGCATTGATTTGATGCGGTATTCCAGCGTTTTTTCGACTTGCCGCTGGGTATCAATTTGTGAACTGCTGAGCGCCACCGCATCAGACAAGCCGGAATCGCCGCTGCCGTCGGAAAGCACATTGCCGTTCATGTCAATAATGGTGATGTTATCGGGCGTTAAGCCTTCTACCGCGCTGGAAACCAAATGGCTGATGGCTTTAACCTGCTCTTTTGAAAGTTGCTGACCGGAATCCAAATCAACCATAATGGAAGCGGTGGTTGGTTGCTGGTCTTCGCTGAAAAGGGTTTCTTGGGGAATGACGATGTGTACCCGCGCCGCCCGTACCGTTTTTAAACTGCTGATGGTGCGGGCGAGTTCACCTTCCAGCGCGCGCTGATAGTTAACTTGCTGGGTAAAATCGGTCATCCCCAAATTGGTGGTATCGAACAGTTCAAAGCCGACGGTTCCTTTGCCGGGCAGCCCCTGACTTGCCAGCGACAGCC
>CAYPNZ010000133.1:0-7067 GCA_964411845.1 uncultured Anaerolineaceae bacterium | reverse complement strand
GGTTGGCTGCGGTGCCGGTATGGCGGGCGGTGTCGGTGTAAAAGTTGCCGGAGGCGGCAACGGGGTTGAGGTTGGCGGGGCAGGGGTGAAGGTTACCGGTGCGGGCAATGGTGTACCGGTAGCGCGTGGCAGGGTGGGAGACACGGCAAGCACCGGCGCCGGTGATGGCGATACCGGCGGGAAGGTCGTGGTTGGTTCAGCCGGTGATGGCGTCGGTGGGGTAAGGGTGCTTTTGGCGGGCGGTGTCGGCGCGGCAGAGACGGGGGTTGCGGTTACCGCGGCGACGGCTTGCGGCACATTCATACCGCAATCAATGACCAATTTTGGCGTTTTTTGGTTGTTTCCGTTGGCGCCTTCGCGGCTGACAAAAACCGCTTCAAAAAGGCTTTCTTCGGGTAGCGTAATCAGGATGCCGTTGTTGGCAAATCGCTGTGAAAGCCAGTCGCGCACCACAGTTGTCACATCCCAACGATAGCGAATCTCGTCGGCAGTGGGGATGATGGCGTATGGCGTATCCGTGGATGGGCGAGTGTTCCATGTAGCGGTATTTTCATCAAATGGCGCTGTCAGGTTGAATAATTGCATCGGTGTGGCGGGAAAAACGCCGTTTTGCTGTTCGACGGGCAATTCCAAAAACGCAGAAGTTATCGGTGTGAACGGCGAAAGGTCATCGGCAACGGGAAAATAGAGCAAAATCTGTTTTGTTGCGGTATCGCTGTGCTGTAAATGCAGGGTGGGCGATTGCCCGTGCGCGGTGTCGGGCTGTTGCGCATCAAGCCACGTGTCGCGGCGAGCAAACAGGGTGCGGGTGCCGCTGCAAGATGCCCCTGCCGGGGTAACGGTCGGTACGGGGGTAAGCAACAAAGTGTCGAGCGTGGTTTGACGCCGGTCAATTTCCGCATCGGTAATGCCCGGGTTTTTGTCTCGCACGGCATCCCATATCAGCGCCAATTTTACTCCGGGCAATAATTGTGCCGTCGGGTCAATTTGATAGTTGGCTGCTTCTTTTGAGATAATGCCCACCGGCACAACATGGGGCTGCTCAAAGTTAGATGACTGCGGAATGAACAGCATTGCCGCCAGCAGCAAAATACCCGCAATTAAAATGAAGATGATGAGACGGATCCATTGCCAATTGCTGTTGGCGTGCATTACTGTGCCTCCTGCACTTTTGCCGGTTGCAATTGAAAGACGAGCAGTTGTTCCATTTTTCCTTTTACGTTATGCACACCCAATGATTCAATATTAAAATCGTGGCGTAAATCTCGCAGGGCAAAAAGCGTGTGTTGGCTGATAACGGCAATATTCCCTTCGCCGAATTGACGGGTTAGCGTTTCCAGCCGGGCAGTGGTATTTACCGTATCGCCGATGATGGTGTACTGCAAACGGTCGGTGCTGCCCAGTGCGCCGGCGGTAACCGGTCCGGTATTTATGCCGATGCCCATATCGAGTTGCGGTTCGTGGCGGGCGGCGCGACGTTCATTCAGCGCCGCGACCGTTTCCATCATAACCAATGCGGTTTTGCAGGCACGGTAGGCGCTTTCTTGCGCCGAAAGCGGGCGGGGCAGAATGCCGAAAAAGGCAAGAATGGCGTCGCCTTCAAACTTGCTGATGATGCCGCCGTGCGCCGAAACAACCGGCACAACCTCTTCAAAAAATTCGTTGAGCCAGCTCATAATAGTGGTGGGCGTTTCCGTTTCGGCGAGGGTGGTAAACCCGCGAATATCGCCGACCAGCACGGTGGCAACCATTTCTTGCCCGGCTAAATTTACCGCACCGGAGGCAAACTCTTGCCGCAACTCTTCGCGCACTTCCGGCGATACGGTTCGCCCCAACAGGTCTCGGTAAATGGAACCTTCGCGCAGCCCCATTACCATCTCATTGAAGGAATGTGCCAGCACAGTCACTTCATCATTACCCGACGGCTTGAGATGCACGTCCAAATTTCCGCCGGCAACTTTCGATGACGCATCCACCACATCCAGCAATGGGCGGGTGATGCGGTTGGCAAGATAGAAGCCCATCATCACAATGAGTGCCAGCGCAAAAGCGGTCAGCAGGAAAATTTGCAAACGGGTAACTTGGCTGGGGTGCACCAGAAAAGTTTCTGCCAATGCCGTACCCACAAACCCGGCGGTGTCTCCCTGTGGCGGAGATGACACTTGCAGCGAATGACGAATTTGAAACGGACCCACCAATTCGCTGTAATTGATACTGCCCAATTGAATGGGTCGAATTAAACTTTCGGTAGATTTATTCGTCAGAACATTGTCAATCAGTTGCGGGTCAAGGGGGATGGTATTGCTTTCAAATGCGGAAAATGTGGAAACCAGCGTGTGCCCGTTCAAATCGTACAGCGAAACCTGAGCCAGCGTATCTTGCCTAATTTGGCGGGCAACGGTTTCCAGTGTTTTGCCTACCAAAATCACACCGACACGCTTGCCGTCGGCGTTATATACCGGTCCTGCGGTGTACAAATAACTACCCCACGGCGCAATTGCCACCCCGGCGAACTTGTCGCCCCGTTCATCTACCCGGTGGCGCAAAATTTCCGCCACGAATGACCACTGCGGATACAAATTGTCGCCGCGAGAAAAAGCGTATTCTTCCAGATTTCCACCGGGTTTGTGCCGCATGGCAATGATGCTGACACCTTGATTGTTCAACACCTCTACCGATTCTTCTTGATAGTTTACCGCCATCGGCAAAATAATTTTCCGCAGCGATTCGGCATCTTCGGTGGCGATGGCATCTGCCACGCCGCGCGTGTGGGCTATCAGGCGTTCGGTGTCGAGCAGACGGTCTTCCTCATTGATGAGCCAATCGTTCGCCAGTTTTCCCGCTTCGATGAGTTGGTTGGTGAAACGTTCTTCAATGGTGTCCAGCACTACTTGACTCAATACATATCCCGCGCCGATAGCCAAAAAGAGTGCCAAAATTAGATAAGGCAAAGTGATTTTTATGCGCACGGGCATACGAACTTTCGGCGGGGTGGCGGTTTTGGAAAGCGGGCTTTCTTGGATGGGGCTTTTGCCCTCCAATTCCAGAATGGCTTGTTCCAAACCGGTGCGCGTGAACGGCGCATACAGAATTACGGTATTTTCAAAAGTTTCTTTGATATGCTGTTCGCGGGTGGGGTCGGGGTAGTTGGTGGAAAAGAGAAACTTGGCGGCGGGGTAGCGTTTTTGGATGGTTTCGATGACAGGCTGCCATGTGTCATCCAGATGGTGAATGTCTGCAACCACCAGTTCCGGTTTTGTGGCGGAAAGAAAGGTTTTCGCCTCGCCGGGTGATGTGGCTAAAAAAACGTCATCCCCAAACTCATAAAAATAATCTTTCAGCAGCGTGGCGTTTGGCGAAACCGGATGCAGTAATAAAACTTGCAGTGACATATTATTTTCCCGTAGAAAAGTTACGTTTTATGGTTGCCGGTATCGGACGATTTGCGGGTAATACGCGCTTGGCGTGTGAGACGGTTTAACCGGGCGACCAATGTGGCATCGGGCGTGGGTTTTACCAGATAATCGGTTGCGCCCAAATCGAGCGCTTTCATCACCTGAGTGGCGTCAACCACGGCGGATAATACTAAAATCGGCACATCGCTGAAAGCCCTCACCTCGCGGATAACATCCCAGCCGCTGGTGCCGGGCATCATCAAATCAACCAGCAGCACGTCCGGTGTGTTCTCTTTTGTCATTGCGATGCCTTCTTCACCGTCGTGAGCAACCAGCACCTTAAACCCCTGACGGCTCAGCGAAAAATTGTAAAGTTCGGTGAGTGCGAAATCATCATCAATTACCAAAACGGTGGGAGCCATAATGTGTGTTTTCCTTCAAAACGGTGGTATTTTTGTATATTAACATTCGGTGGCTGTTACCGGTTTTATTTTAGAACAGTTTTTGAAAAAACGCATAAATTTTTGCTCGTAGCGGTTTTGCCTATGGCAACTTCCCCATAATCCGCGTGATGGCTTTTGCCAAAAGAAAACCGCTATGCTATCATTCCTTTTGGTTTTTAACCGAATAGTCTGGACACTCATCCAGAGGGGCGGAGAGACAGGCTCGATGAACCCCCGGCAACCTGACCGAACGGTCTCCGGTGCCAATTCCTGCAAAGCGTCGGCTTTGAAAGATGAGCAATCATTCAGCCGCGTTGCGGCTTTTTTTATGCGAGGCAGTATGACAATTGCAGTTACCGGCTCTATGGCATTCGATTATATTATGTCGTTTAACGGCAGTTTTACCGACTATATTATGCCGGAACAATTAGAGCGACTTTCCATCAGTGTGCTGGTTGATTCTTTGCGGCGGGAGCGGGGCGGCACCGCCGGGAATATTGCGTACAATTTGGCACTTTTGGGACAAAAGCCGCTGTTGATGGCAAGCGTCGGCAGTGATGCCGCCGATTATATCGCCGATTTGACGGCGCGCGGGGTAGATACGTCTGCCGTGCTGCACGTGCCCGATGTGCTCACCGCCTCTTTTTTCGTTTCCACGGATAAAGGGAACCGGCAAATTGCCAATTTTTTCATCGGTGCGATGGCGCATTCCGGGCGGGTGCAATTTGAAGCGCAAGATTATCGAAACATAAAACTGGCAACCATTTCCCCGAATGCCCCCCAAGCGATGGCGGATTATGTAACCGAATGCAAAACGCTCGGTGTGCCATACATTTATGACCCCAGCCAGCAAATTCCGCTCTTTACCAAAGAACAACTGATTGACGGTATTGACGGCGCGCAAATTTTTATTGTGAATGATTATGAGTTTGAACTCATCAAGCAGCGCACCGAATTGACGCTTGCCCAAATGCGCCAAATGGCAAAAGTTATCATCATCACCAAAGGGGAACACGGTTCCACCATTTACACCGCCGATGCACAAATTGACATCCCCGCCATTGCCACCGATGCCGTGCTCGACCCCACCGGCGCGGGCGATGCTTATCGCGCCGGGTTGATGGCGGGGCTGGTTAACGGGCTATCGCTGGCGGATGCAGGGCGGCTCGGCACGCTGACCGCCACCTATGCCGTCGAAGCGCACGGAACCCAGAAACACCATTACACGCCGGACGAATTTGCCGCGCGATATGCCGAAAATTTTGACGTAACGCCCGATGTTTCGGCGTTTTTTGAAGCGATTAGAGAATAGAGACCGGCTGCCGGGACTTTAACCAATAACCAATTAACCACAGGAGTAACCATGACCATAAAAGAATTCGATGTAAAAGATTTAAGTTTAGCCGAAAAAGGGCGCTGGCGGATTGAATGGGCATACAAAGAAATGCCCGTCATCCGCTCGTTGATGGAACAATTTTCCAAAGAACGTCCGCTGGACGGATTGAAAATCAGTGCATGTTTGCACGTGACCACCGAAACCGCCAACTTGGCGCGGGTGCTGCAAGCCGGTGGCGCAGATGTGGTATTGACCGCCAGCAATCCGCTCAGCACGCAAGATGATGTGGCGGCGGCGCCCGTGTCGGCGTTTGAAATACCCGTGTATGCCATCAAAGGCGAAAGCAACGAAGTGTATTACCAGCATCTTAACGCCGCGCTCGACCATCATCCCCAAATTACCATGGATGACGGCGCGGATTTGGTCAGCACCCTGCACGCCGAACGCCCCGACCAAGTGCCGGAAATCATCGGCGGGACGGAAGAAACCACCACCGGCGTCATTCGGCTGCGGGCAATGGCGGCGGACGGCGAATTGCGCTTCCCGGTGATTGCCGTCAACGATGCGATGACCAAACACCTGTTTGACAACCGCTACGGCACGGGGCAATCCACGCTGGACGGCATCATTCGCGCCACCAACATTTTGCTGGCGGGCAAAACGTTCACCGTTGCCGGATATGGCTGGTGCAGCCGCGGCATTGCCATGCGCGCCAGCGGGTTGGGCGCAAATGTCATCGTCACCGAAGTTGACCCGCTGAAAGCGCTGGAAGCCATGATGGACGGTTACCGCGTTATGCCGATGATGGAAGCCGCCCCCATTTCCGATTTCATCGTTTCCGCCACCGGCGACAAACACGTCATTGACAAACACCACTTTGAGGTAATGAAAGACGGCTGTGTGGTTGCCAATTCCGGTCACTTCAATGTGGAAATCAACATCCCCGCATTGGAAGAAATGGCGGTGGAAAAACGCCGCCCGCGCGAATTTGTGGACGAGTATTTCTTGCCGGACGGGCGCAGTATTCGCTTGCTGGGTGAAGGTCGGCTGGTAAACCTTGCCGCTGCCGAAGGGCATCCCGCCACCGTGATGGATATGAGTTTTGCGAATCAGGCGCTCAGCGCGGTGTATATGCGTCAAAACGCGGAAAATCTGGAAAAGAAAGTGTATGCCGTGCCGCACGATATTGATATGGAAATTGCGCGCTATAAACTCGAAGCGATGGGCGTGAAAATTGATACCCTCACCGAAGAACAAATTGCATATCTGAACAGCTGGCAAGAAGGCACGTAAAAAGCGCAGATTTGAAAATCAAAAATCAAAAAACGGAGTAAAATTATGAGTACAACTTTTATGACCTCGCCGAAACTGTTTTTTACCAGCGAATCGGTAACAGAGGGACACCCCGACAAAATGTGCGACCAAATCAGCGATGCGATTTTGGACGCCATTGTAGCGCAAGACCCGATGGCACGGGTGGCGTGCGAAACGGCAACTACCACCGGGCTGGTCGCCGTGATGGGCGAAATTACCACCAGCGCGTATGTGGATATTCCCAAAATTGTGCGTGACACCATCGAAGAAATTGGCTATACCCGCGCCAAATACGGCTTCGATTCCGAAACGTGCGGCGTGCTGGTCAGCATCAAAGAGCAATCCGGCGATATTGCGATGGGTGTGGACAAAGCGCTGGAAGCCAAACAAGGCGAAATTCAAGACGACCTCGATACCGGTGCCGGCGACCAAGGGATGATGATTGGCTTTGCTTGCAACGAAACCGAAGAACTGATGCCGCTCACCGCGTCGCTGGCGCACAAACTGTGCTACCGGTTGTCGCAAGTGCGCAAAAACGGCACGCTCGACTACTTGCGTCCCGACGGCAAAAGTCAGGTA
>CAYPNZ010000132.1:0-7108 GCA_964411845.1 uncultured Anaerolineaceae bacterium | reverse complement strand
TATATGAGCTATCGTATCCAAAAAGTAGGTGTTATTGGCTCCGGGACGATGGGCGCGGCAATTGCGGCGCACATTGCCAATGCCGGTTATCCGGTGGTTTTGCTGGATATTGTGCCTTTCAAATTGTCACCGGAACAAGAGGCAAAAGGTCTCACTCTTGATGACCCCGAAGTGAGAAACAGCATCGTTATGGGTGGTATCGAGCGCATGAAAAAAGCGCGTCCCGCCAATTTGATGAGCAAAGCCGCCGAAGCGCTCATCACGCCCGGAAATCTGGAAGACGATTTCCATCTGCTGGAAGATGTGGACTGGATTATCGAAGTCATCATCGAAAAATTGGAACCCAAACAAGCCTTGATGGCGCGGCTGGAAGAAATCCGCAAGCCGAACACCATCATCACCACCAACACCAGCGGCATTCCCATCGCTTCCATCGCCGCAGGGCGCAGCGACGAATTTAAAAAACATTTCTTCGGCACGCACTTTTTCAACCCGCCGCGTTACATGAAACTGCTGGAACTCATCCGCACCCCCGAAAGCGACCCCGACGCCGTGAAAGTTGTCGCCGATTTTTGCGAAACACAACTCGGCAAAGGCATTGTTTACTGTAAAGATACCCCCAATTTCATCGGCAACCGGTTGATGAGCATTGACGGCGCATTCATCGCCGATTATGCCTTCAAAAACGGTTATACCGTGGAAGAAGTGGACGCCATCACCGGTCCCATCATCGGGCGACCCAAAACCGCCACCTTCCGCTTGCAAGACCTCGTCGGGGTGGACATCATCGCCCACGTTGCCGGTAACCTGTACGACCTGATTCCCGATGACCCCTTCCGAGAAATTTTAAAAGACACCGCGCTAAACCCCGTCATCGAAAAAATGATGGAACGCGGCTGGCTGGGGCGCAAAACCGGCGCCGGATTTTACAAAAAAGGGAAAGACGCCGAAGGCAAGCGCGTGTTTATGGTGCTGAACCCCGAAACGATGGAATATGAAATGCCCACCAAAGTTCGTTTTGAATCCATCGGCGCGGTGCGCAAAATTGAAGGCGTGGGCAACCGATTGAAAGCCCTTTTCAGCGATGAATGGAAAGACGACCGCGCCGCAAAATTGGCATGGGCGGTGGTCAGTTACCAACTGATGTACGCCGCCGCCAAAGTGCCGGAAATTTCCGACACGTTGGTGGGCATTGACAACGCCATGCGCTGGGGTTTCAGTTACGAAGCCGGTCCCTTCGAATTGTGGGACGCACTCGGCGTAAAAGAAACCGTTGCCCGTATGGAAGCCGACGGATTGATGGTTGCCCAATGGGTAAAAGACATGCTCGCCGACGGGTACGAAACTTTCTACCAATATAAAAATAACATCGCCGTGGGTTATTACGATTTGGTCAGCCGGGTTTACGTGCCCCTGCCCGCCGACCCGCGCAAAATCAGTGTGGCACAACTCCGCGCCGACGGCAAAGAATTGAAACGGAACGACAGCGCCAGCATTTTGGATATGGGTGACGGCGTGCTGCTGCTGGAATTCCATTCCAAAATGAACGCCATTGATGACGACATGACCGCCATGATGATTGAAGCGCGCAAAATGCTCGATGAAAATGATGATTATGTCGGGCTGGTGGTCGGCAATCAGGGCGAACACTTCTGCGCCGGCGCGAATATTTTTGCCATTGCCGTTGCCGCGCAAAACGAAATGTTCGACCAAATTGACAAAATGGTTTCTACCCTGCAAAACGCCCTGATGGACTTCCGCTACAGCCCCAAACCGGTGGTTATCGCCCCCTTCGGGATGGTGCTCGGCGGCGGCGGCGAAATTGTGCTCGCCGGTTCGCGGCGGGTGGCGCACGCCGAAAGTTACATCGGGCAAGTGGAAGTCGGCGTGGGGTTGGTACCCGCCGGCGGCGGTATGAAAGAATTCAACCGCCGGGTGATGACCAAAGGGGTACAAATGGCGGAACACATCGACCCGCTGCCGCTGGCACAGCGCATCTTTGAAACTATCGGCATGGCAAAAGTTTCCACCAGCGCCGCCGAAGCGAAAGAACTCGGCTTTTTTGACGACAGCGACCGCATCATCATGAACCGCGATTTTCTGCTGTACGAAGCGAAACAAGAAGTGCTGTCCATGGTTCGCGCCGGATACGTTCCCCCCGCCCCCCCGAAACTATATGCGCCGGGACGCGATATTCTCGCCGCGCTGGAAACCGGATTGTGGATGATGCGCCAAAGCAATTACATCAGCGACCACGATTTGCTCATCGGCAGAAAATTGGCATACATCATCGCCGGCGGCAATTTAACCGCCCCCGCTTGGGTTGACGAGCAATATTTCCTCGATTTGGAACGAGAAGCGTTTGTGGCGCTGACCAAAGAGGAAAAAAGCATCGCCCGCATTTGGCACATGCTGCAAAACGGCAAACCATTGCGCAATTAAACTTGGCGATTCGAGATTGGAGATTTTTTCTCTACCATTTTGAAATATGAACCTTATGACTTGAAACACACTCGGAGGAAATAATGCGAGAAGCAGTTATAGTTGCCGCTACCCGAACCGCAGTCGGCAGAGCCAAAAAAGGAACCCTTGCCCATTACCGCCCCGAAGATATGGGCGCGATGGTTATTAAAAATTTATTGGCGCGTGTGCCGCAGTTGAACCCGGAAGAAATTGAAGATGTCATCATCGGCTGCGCCATGCCCGAAGGTCAACAGGGCTTGAATATGGCACGCATCGTTGCCCTGCGCGCCGAATTGCCGGTATCCGTTCCGGCGATGACCGTGAACCGCTTTTGCTCATCGGGCTTGCAAACCATTGCCAACGGCGTGCATGAAATTATGGTCGGTATGAGCGATGTGGTCATTGCCGGCGGGGTGGAAAGTATGAGCGCCGTGCCCATGACCGGCGTGCAATTTCGTTCCAACCCGTGGATGGTGGAACATCATCCCGAAATTTACATCAACATGGGATTAACCGCCGAAAACGTGGCGGAAAAATATAATGTCAGCCGCACCGAACAGGACGAATTCGCCGTGCGCTCGCACGCGCGTGCTGCCGCTGCCATTGACGGCGGGTTGTTCAAAGATGAAATTACCCCGCTGGATGTGGAATTTGTCACGCCGAAAGGAACAAAACATGTTACTTTTGACACCGATGAACTGCTGCGACGCGGCACGAATATGGAAGGGCTGGCAAAATTGAAGCCCGTTTTCAAACTGGGCGGCTCGGTTACCGCGGGCAATTCGTCGCCGTTAAGCGACGGCGCGGCGGCAGTGCTCATCATGTCGCGGGAAAAAGCGGCTGAACTGGGGCTGAAACCGCTGGCGCGGCTGGTCAGTTTCGCCGTGGGCGCTGTCCCCCCCGAAATTATGGGGATTGGTCCGGTGGTTGCCGTACCGAAAGCGCTGAAAAAAGCGGGCTTAACGCTCGATGATATTGACTTGATTGAATTGAACGAAGCCTTCGCCGCGCAATCGGTGGCGGTCATCCGCGAACTGGGGTTGGATATTGAAAAAACCAACGTCAACGGCGGCGCGATTGCTCTGGGGCATCCGCTCGGTGCAACGGGTGCAAAATTGACCACTCAAATCATCAACGAAATGAAACGCCGCAATTCAAAATACGGCATGGTCACCATGTGCATCGGCGGCGGTATGGGCGCTGCGGGAATTTTTGAAAATTTGCAGTAACAACCGTGAAATGTGATGCGTGAGGCGTGAGGTTTCAGAACCCGGTCTCACGCATCACGTTTTTACGTTTCTCGCTGTAATACCAACCGGCGCGCCACCCAACCTTTTTTCGGGGCGAAAAGCATCGTCAGCACAAAAACAGTGGTACACACCAGCACAATTGCCGCACCGGAAGCAATACTGAAATAAAACGAAAGATATAACCCGATAACGCTGGAAAATGCGCCGATTGCCGCCGCCATCGCCATCATTGCAGGTAAGCGGCGTGTGAGCATCGCCGCGGTGGCGGGCGGAGTAATCAACATGGCAACCATCAGTGCCACCCCAACCGTCTGCAGCGAAACCACAATTGCCACCGCAATCAGTATCAACAGCAAATAATTTAACCATGTGGCGGGCAGCCGCAGGGTTGCCGCCAGCATCGGGTCAAACGACAGCACCAGAAATTCTTTATAAAAAAGCAGGATGGTAAAAAGTACCAGCAGGCTGAAAATGCCGGTCAGCCACAAATCGCCGGTGGAAACCCCCAGTACATTGCCGAACAAAAAATGTACCAAATCGACGGCATAACTGCGAATGGACGAAATCAGCGCAATACCCAGCGCAAACATCGCCGCAAAAATAATACCGATGGCGGTATCTTCTTTCATATCCGTTTCTTTGGTAATACTGCCGATGCCCACCGCCACCGCAATTGCCGTTGCCATACTCACCCAAAAAATTGTGCCCTGTGCCCCCCCGCTGATGAGATAGCCCACCGCCACGCCGGGCAAAATTGCGTGCGCCAGCGCATCGCCGAAAAATGCCATACCGCGCAATACCACATAGGTTCCCACCGTGGCGCACACAATACCAACCATCACCGCGGCAAGCAGCCCGCGCACCATAAAAGGGTATGTCAACGGTTCCAAAAAAAGGTTTATCGGGTTCATCGCCATCGCCTCCACTCGCTGGTTATACACCGATTACCCCTCATCGTCAAATAATTGAGTTTTTTTCTCAATGCGCTAATTTTTACAACCGTTTTGATAATAATTGACAATTTCCCCGCTCATCCGTATAATTCAGCCCTGATGTTATTTTTAAAAAGATAGCAGATCCATCCGAAAAGGATATTTATATGACTAAAGTTCTATGGGTAGAAAAGCAAATTGATTACGAGCCGCAAGGCATTATGTCGATGTCTGCCGTGTTGAAAGAAGCCGGGCACGATGTGCAACTGGCAATTGCCGCGCAGGAAGACCCGTTGGAAATTGCCCGCAAATTTCAGCCGGATGTGCTCGGTTACAGCACGATGACCGGTTCGCAGCACTACTATTTTGAATTGAACCGTGCCCTGCGCGATACCGTCAAAAAGCCGGTGATGTCGGTTTTCGGCGGACCGCACCCCACCTTTTTCCCGGAAATGATTCACGAAGACGGCGTTGACGGCGTGTGCATCGGCGAAGGGGAAGGGGCAATGCTCGATTTGGCAAACGCACTGGGAAACGGCGGTTTCCACCCCGATATACCCAACTGGTGGTTCAAAGTAGATGGCGAAATCGTTAAAAACCCGTCGCGCCCGTTGATTCGACAATTGGGCACACTACCCATCCCCGACCGCGAGTTAATTTACAGCAAACATAAACCAACGCGCATCAGCCCCATCAAACACTTTATGGCAAGCCGCGGGTGTCCGTACAACTGCACCTACTGTTTCAACCATGCCTGGTATCAAATTTACACGCGCGAAAAACGCGGCTATCAATTCCCCGTGGATTGGGTCATTAACGAGGTGTTGTGGGTAAAAGAACGCTACCCGCTGGAGCAGGTGGTTTTTCTGGATGATTTATTCATTATTTTTGTGGATTGGCTGGAAGAGTTTGCGGAACGTTTCCCCAAAGAAGTGGGACTGCCGTTTTTTGCCAATGTCCGCTCGAACCTGCTGACCCCCGAAAAAGTTGCGCTATTGAAAAAAGCGGGCGCCAACACCGTCAGCATGGGCATCGAAGCGGGAAACGACCGGCTGCGCAACGATTTGCTCAAGCGCAAAATGAGCCGAGAAACCATCATCGAAGCGGGGCGCATGCTCGATGAGGCGGGCATTAACCTAACCGCCACCAATATTTTGGCGCTGCCCACCGCCACCATCGAAGACGATTTTGAAACGATGCGCCTGAACGCCGAAGCGAAAGTAAAATATGCGCACGCATTTTTATTCCAACCCTATCCCGCCACCGAATTGGGCGAGTTTACCAAACAGAACGGGCATATGGTCGGCAGTTTTGAAGACATCGGCGCCATCGCCTGGGATAGTTCCATTTTGGTGCGCGACCCGGAAGAGAAAAAAGAAATGGAACACCTGCAACGGTGGTTCGCCATTGGCGTGGAATATCCGTGGCTGGAACCGTTCATCCGCCGCGTCATAAAATTGCCGCGCAATAAAATTACCGACACCGCTTTTTGGTGGATACACAAACTTTTCAAAGGTTGGGCAATTACGCACCGTGTTCACCCCGTAAAAATCACCCCGAAACTTATTTGGGAAAATGCCCGACATTTTATGAATATGGAAGCATAACCCCCTTCATCCACAAAGCGCAGCACACTGTGTTGCGCTTTTTTTACTTTAAACTTTGCCACCTGCTGCCATTGTTCTATAATGCCGATGATAAAAGTTTCTCAGGAGTTTTTATGCTTGCCCGCAACTATTTCCATTTTCACCCTGAAATCACCGCCGCACTCGCCGAAAAGAAGCCCGTTGTGGCGTTGGAATCAACCCTCATTACCCACGGTTTTCCACACCCGAAAAATTTGGAAATTGCCCGCAAAATTGAGCAAACCGTGCGCGACCACGGCGCCGTGCCCGCCACCATCGCCATTTTGCACGGCAAAATTACGGTGGGTTTAACCGCTGCACAATTGGAAATACTGGCAAACGACCCTCGCGCCCGCAAATGTTCGGTGCGAGATTTACCGCTGGTAACGGCGCAAAAAAGCAATGGCGCCACCACCGTTGCCGCCACTATGGCAATTGCGTATCGGGCGGGCATTGCCGTGTTTGCCACCGGCGGCATCGGCGGGATACACCGTAACAGCCGGTTTGATATTTCAGCCGATTTGATGGAACTGGGAAAAACCCCCGTCACGGTGGTTTGCGCGGGGATGAAAGCCTTTTTAAATTTACCCGACACGCTGGAATATTTGGAAACGCAAGCCGTGCCGGTGCTGGGCTACCAAACCGATGAACTGCCCGCGTTTTACAGTCGCCGCAGCGGCTTGCCGGTGGATGCGCGGGTCAACTCGGCGGCAGACGTGTCGGAAATTATCATCGCCCGCGATATGCTGAAATTATCGCAGGCTATTTTGGTTACCGTGCCCGTCCCCCCCGCCGCCGAGTGGGAAGCTTCGGCGGCAAATGCGGTTATCGCCCAAGC
>CAYPNZ010000131.1:0-7116 GCA_964411845.1 uncultured Anaerolineaceae bacterium | reverse complement strand
TTGCATTTCCGCTGCGGCGGTTGCCGCGTCAATTTTTCCGGCGAGAAAATCAAACAGCGGTTGGCGCATGGCATCCAAAATGCGGTTGGCATCCACACCGAGCGGCACGCCGCGCCCTGCCTGCATTTGTGCCGCGCTGACGCGCCACACGGCGTTGGTTTGCACTGCCGGGGCATTCAGTGCTTCACGGCGAGTGGGCAGGTCGCCAAATTGTGCCATCCATTTTAACTGCCGCGCCGGGTCAAATACAAATTGCAAAAATTGCGCCGCCGCAGCCGTTTGACGAGCATCTGTATGAGCGGCAACCGCCCAATACCGTCCCAACACCAGCGATGCCGTTTGCCCGCCGCCGTCCGTCTGCGGCAGGGGCGCAACCGCCCATCGCAGCAAGCCGGGGTCGTCGGACAGTTGGGCAATCATCCAATCCCCGTCCATCAGCATTGTTGCTTTACCATTTAAAAATTGTTGCCGAGCGGCGGTATATGTCGGCGACGGTTCGGCGCGCCGATTTTTTGCCGCGGCAACCAACCGCGCGTGCGTTTTCAGCGCGGCAACCATTGCCGGGGTGTCCAGCGTGATGCGTCCGCCGCCATCTACCACCCAACCGCCATATGCTGCCAGCCACGGCAGTACCCACAGCGGGTCGGCAGTGTTCATCACCAGCCCCGGGCGGTCATCAACGGTTAAATTTTGGGCGGTTTCTACCAATGCCGACACGGTTTTCGGCGGCGCGCCGAGCACGTCCGCATTGTAAAAAAGCAACAAATGAAATCCCGCCGTATCGGGCAATGCCCATATTTTTCCGTTCCGCGTTGCGCCTGTCAGGGTGACCGCGGCAAATTCATCCGTGAATTTTTCGGGGAGGATGTCAGCCGGCGGTTGCAGAAGCCCGGCATTTTGCAGCGGGGCGATGGTGTTTGCCGCGCCCAAAACCACATCAAACGATACCCGATTGTGCAAAATGCCATCCACCAGCGCCGCCGGGTCATCATAATGGCGAATGACCAAATCCACTGCCGGATTTTTTTGCCGGAAGGCGATGGTTTCGGTGGCAAATTGCGCTTGCCGGGCGGGTGGATAATTTTCCCATACCACCAACCGCGGCACGGGCGGCGTGGCGGTGGGCACGGGCGACGGGGTGGCGGTGGGCAGCGGGGTATCGGTGGGCAGGGCAATCAGCGTGGGGGTGGGTGTGCGCACGGCTATTGTGGGGATGTTCGGCGTTTCCGGGGTGAGGGAAAGTTCCGCCGATTGCGGGGCGCAGGCGGTTAGCATAAAAATTGCGGTCAAAGCGAAAATCCATCGTTTCATACGCGCAGTGTACCCCGATACCCGCCGCTCGTCAATCCGAAAATAGTCCCCGCGAGTGTTTGTCTCGTTGCCGCATTCGGATTATCATACCGGCATGGAAAGAAAATCTACCGCACAAAAATGGCTCATCGCCGTGATAGCGCTAATCGTCATCAGCCCCGCCGTTTATTGGGCAACGGGCATCGGGCAGCACGCCGACAAACTTTCGGCGGCGGTGGTGGCGGCAGACGGCACATTGCACAACAGCCCCAAAGCCGAGGCGCTGCACGCGCTGGTACTGCCCATCCGCATTGAAAAACTGATTGTATACCCGGCGTTGCTTTTTCTGCTGCAATTCAGTGGCTGGGCGGTGCGCTGGCGCAGCCGCATCGAACGGTGGGTTTTCCGCATCACCCGCCGCCAAAATCGGTGGACGCGCGCGCTGGCGGCGGCAATGTTCATTGCTTGGGTAACGGTGGTCATCACCGCCATTTATTTGCCGTTTTCGATATACGGGTTGGTGCTGCGCCGGCAATTCGGGTTGTCTAACCAATCCTTCGGCGCGTGGGCGCGCGATTTCGCGGTGGGCTGGCTGCTCGGTTTGCTGACCAACTGGGTACTGTATGGCGGGCTGTTCGCGCTGATAAACCTTTCGCCGCGCCGATGGCACATTTGGGCGGGGGCGGCATTTATGGGTTTCGCTTTCGGCTATATTTTGTTGGAACCGGTGGTTATCACCCCGCTATTTTACAAAATTTCCCCGCTAACCGATACGGCACTCCGCCAACGCATTGATACCATGGCGGCGCGGGCGGGCATTACCATTGATGATGTGCGAATCATCAACGCCAGCAGCAAAACATCGGCGGTGAACGCTTATTTCACCGGCTTCGGCAAAGCGAGCAAAATTGTGCTATGGGATACCCTGCTGAAAAATCATCCGCCGGATGAGGTGGATATGGTTATTGCGCACGAAATGGGGCATTGGGTACACCGCCATGTGCTGTGGTATGTGCTGGGCGGCAGTTCGGCGCTGTGGCTGGGCTTGTTTGCCCTGCGCCGGTGGCTGAACCGGGTGTGGCGGCGGCTGGGCTGGCGGTCGCCGGGCGATGTGGCGGCATACCCGTATCTGTTGGGGGTTATTGCGCTGGTTTCGGCGCTGACGCTGCCGGTTGCCAACGGTATCAGCCGCGCCGCAGAAAATCAGGCGGATGATTTCGCGCTGAAAATCGGCGGCAAGCCGCAAGCCGTGGCGCAAATGTTCGAGCGGTTCGCGGTGGAAAATGTTTCGATGATAACCGTACCGACGTGGGAGAAAATCATCTTTTACACGCACCCGCCGCTCGGCGAACGCATTCAAAAAGCGGAAAAGCAAATGGGTAAATGAACAATTTTAAATCTACAAAATATTTTGCGTTTCTCTCCGAGCCTCTAACGAAAAACTAACATGTTTATGATAAACTGATTGCCGGTGAGTATCATCAATATCGGCGCGCCACAGGAGGCAGTTTGTGATAACCGAACAGCAATTGCGCCAACTGAAACCACGTCATCATTCGCACTGGCAACGGTTTGCCTTGCAACCGGTAAAAGCCAATTTGCGCAAAGTGACCATCGTTTTTGAAAATTTAGAGCGCATCCCGCATAACACAGCGGTGATTTTTGCTATGAATCACACCGACCGTTATAACTATCTGCCGTTTATGGCGTCGCTGTGGTACGATTATCGCAATATTGCCCCGTGGGTTAAAGGGAAATATTACCAAAACACGGCAGTCGGTAAATTTTTGGATATAACCGGCTGCATTCCCGTCCCCTCGCGGGGATATATCATCACCAAAGATTTTCAGCAAGTCACCCGTCACCGCCCCGAACGGGCACAGTACCGGTTGCTGCGCGATTGGGTAGACGGCAAAATTACCGCCGATGCTTTTTTTGCCGCGGCAGATGCCGCGTTGACCCAATACGTCTCAACCCCGCACGGCGATTTTAACCCCGACCGGCAACCGTACCCGGCATTCATTCAAACCCGTTACCAACAGTTTATGCGGCTGGTCACAGAGGTGAGCATCACTGCGCTGAAAAAAGAGCGGGTGAGCCTGCTCATTTTCCCGGAAGGCACACGCTCGGTGCGGCTCACGCCGGGACACCCCGGCATTGCCCAAATTGCCTTAAAAACCGGCGTGCCGGTCATTCCGGTGGGCTGCAACGGGTCAGACAAACTGTATCCGGGCGTATCGCCGCTTGCCAAACCGGGCAAAGTCATCTACCGCATCGGCGAACCGCTGACCCTTGACGGCGACCTTGCCCCGTTTGCCATCCGCGAGCCGTTTGAGCCGTTCACCCCGCAAGCAGAAGCCGCATACGGGGCAACCTTTCAAGCCGCCACCGACCTGATTATGGCGCGCATCAACACCCTGCTTGACCCGGAATATCAATTTGCCGGCGACACACACGGCGTTTCCGGCGACGGCGCGGCACGGTTTGTGTAAATTCGCCGGTAGCAATGGGCTGTTCGCATCCAATCGCTAATCACCAATAACTGACATTCGGAGGTAACTATGACCAAAACAGCAGAATCGTATCAATTTAAAGCAGAAATTCAACAACTATTGAGTATTTTGGTACACTCGCTGTACACCGACAAAGAAATTTTCCTGCGAGAACTCATCTCCAACGCATCCGACGCGCTGAACCGCGTGCAATTTGAGATGCTGACCAACCACGATGTGCTCGACCCCGATGCAGAACTCGGCATTTGGTTGAGCGTGGATGAAGATGCCAAAACCATCACCATCCGCGATACCGGCATCGGCATGACCCGCGACGAGTTGATTGAAAATTTGGGAACCATCGCCAAATCGGGCGCAAAAGAATTTTTGCAGCGTCTGAAAGAAAACAAAGAACACGCCACCGAAATCATCGGACAATTTGGCGTGGGTTTCTATTCCGTTTTCATGGTGGCAAAAGAAGTGGAAGTGCTGTCCCGCTCGTACCGCAAAGATGCCGAAGCCGTGCGCTGGGTATCCGACGGCTCGGAAACCTACACCATCGAACCCGCCGAAAAACCCGACCGCGGCACAACCATCACCGTCACCCTGAATGACGACTCGCACGAATTTGCCAGCCTGCACCGGTTGGAAAACATCATCAAAAAACACAGCGATTTTGTCACCTACCCCATTTACGTCGGCGAAGGAGACGACCGGCGAGCCGTCAACCAGCAAACCGCCCTGTGGCGGCAATCGCCATCAGAGGTGGAAGAAGAAAAATACAACGAATTTTACAAACAACTCACCCTCGATTTTACCGACCCGCTGGCACACATCCATTTGGCGGTGGATGCGCCCGTGCAGGTAAAAGCGCTGCTCTTCATCCCCGCCACCCGCGAAGGGAGCATCTTCAGCCTGCGGAAAGACCCCGGACTGAAATTGTACAGCCGCAACGTGCTCATCGAAGAATATACCACCGACCTGCTGCCCAACCACTATCGTTTTGTGCATGGCGTGGTTGATTCGGAAGACATTTCGCTCAGCGTTTCGCGTGAGGCGGTGCAAAATACCCGCGTCATCAGCAAATTGAAAAACCTGCTGACCAAACGGGTAACGCGCACGCTGGAAGAAATGGGCAAAAACGACCCCGAAAAATACCGCAAATTCTGGGATGAATTCAGCCCCTTCATTAAAGAAGGCATCGCCACCGACCCGACCACCATCGAATCGCTGGCGCCGCTGCTGCGCTTTCCGTGCTCAACCTGCGAACCGGACGAATTGATTTCGCTGAAAGATTATGTGGAAAAAATGCCGGAAGGACAAACCGAAATTTACTATCTCATCGCCGACAGTGTTGCCGCTGCCGCCAACAGCCCGCATATGGATCGCTTCAAAAAGCGAAACATCCCCGTGCTGTATATGGTAGACACAATGGACACCTTTATGCTGACCACCTTCCGCGAATTTGACGGCAAAAAATTGCAAAATGTGGAAACGGCAAAACTCGATGACACGGAAGAAGATACCGCCACCGATGAAGCCGCCAAAGAAAAACTGCCCGATGACCAATTTGCGGAAGTGATTGCCCGCTTCAAATCGGTGTTGGGCGACCGGGTGGAAGACGTGCGCGAAGCGAAACACCTGCACAGCAGCCCCGTGCGGCTGGTTGCCCCGGATGGCGCGGAAGGGCAAGAAATGGAACGCATCCGCCGCCTGCTGGAAAAAGATTACGAAATTCCCAAACGGGTGTTGGAAATCAACCGCGGGCATCCCATTGTGCAGAACATCGCCGCGCTGCTGAAAACCGATTTCGGCAAAGCCGATTTGCTCATCGAGCAACTGTTTGACAACGCCCTGCTGGCGGAAGGGCTGCACCCCAACCCCGCCGAGATGCTCCCCCGCCTTCAAAAATTGATGGAAATGCTGGGGAAATAAAAATTAGCGATTGGAGATTGGAGATTTGTCTGCTGCGGCAACGAACCTCCAATCTCCAATTTCCAACCGCCACCAACAATCCCGCTCATGTCACCATTTCCGGCGGTAAAAAATCTACGCGGTTGAGATATGCCAGCCGCATTCCCCAATCCGTAAAATCAATACGGGTAATGGCAACATTATTGATGGCAAACCAAACATCCATTTCCTGCGGTAGATTCAGCAGCACTTTGAGCAACTGGTTGTAAAACATGCCGTGGCTTACCACCGCGACGCGGTCATCTTCGGCGTGCGATGCCTGCAAATCCGCCACCAGTGCCCGCGCCCGCGAAAAACCGTCTTCCCATGCTTCCATCGGTTGATTCCACCAACCGTCGCCATTCATTACCTCCGGCAGCACAAACTGCGGAAATCGTGCCGCCAGTTCGGCGCGCGTTTTGCCGGGCAGCCCGTTCTTTTCCCCCGTTTCCGGGTGTTTCAGCCAAATGCCGCCCGTTTCGTGCAAATCCGTGCGCGCCACCGGCGTCAGATGTGTTGCCTCGGCAATGGCTGCCGCCGTGTCCATCGCTCGCACCATCAGGCTGGCATACAAATGGGTCAATCCGAAACCATCCACATTTTGCGCTTCGGCATCGCGGGTAGCCGCCCGGTGCGCCGACCGGTTCGCCAAAAAGTTTGCCACCAGCCGCGCCTGCTTTTTCCCCAAATCGGTCAGTTCCGGGTCTTCGTGTCGCCCTTCATCATAACCGGTCATTTCCCACAGTAAATTATTGGTTGATTGGGCGTGTCGAATAAAATATAGTTGCATCGTCTCTCCTGCCATTTTTCGGTTTCTGTACGATTGTACCCGCGAAACCCAAAAACGCAATGCGCCGGATTTCTTTTCTTTCCGTTTGATAAATGTTATAATTGAGCAAGATTACACTGCCCGGGAGAACCGTATGCCAAAATTGAGCAAATCAGAAGTGGAAAACATCGCCCAACTGGCGCGACTGAAATTAACGCCGGCAGAAATTGCCCTTTTTCAGGAACAACTTTCGGCGATATTGGATTACGCCGAAGCCATCCGCCAACTGGATACCGACGACATTCCCCCCACCACCAGCGCCATCCCGCTGACAAATGTGATGCGCGCCGATGAACGGCGCGACGGGCTTTCGACGGCGGAAGCGCTGGCAAACGCCCCCGACACCGCCGACAACAGTTTCCGCGTGAAACCGATTTTACCGTAATTTGCGAAAATACATTTTACGCCGGACGCATCACCCATCAAACAGGATTTCCATTATGACTGAACTCTTTCAACTCACCATTGAACAGGCACAGCAAAAACTCCGCAGCGGCGAAATTTCGGCGGTAGCACTGACCGAAAGTGTGCTGAACCGCATCGGCATGGTAG
>CAYPNZ010000130.1:0-7143 GCA_964411845.1 uncultured Anaerolineaceae bacterium | reverse complement strand
AACAAATCTGTGGATTCCCGCTTTCGTACCCGCAGGGCACAGGCGGGAATGACATGGGCATAATCTTGCAAAAATACGACTTTTCCGGTCAAGAAATTACTTTCCAAATTTTTGCAAAAGGTCTATTGAAGAAGGGTCAATTTTGCACCACAGAGGCACAGAGACGCAGAGATTTGAATGTTTTTGGGAGAAAAAGGTTAAACTCATCGGGGAATTTATATGTGCCCTCGAATTTTTGGCTCTCAACCCTTATTTTCCTCTGCGTCTCTGTGGTTCGTTCTTTCTCTTTTTTCAAACCGGCAAACGTCACCGGTCGATTTACTTTTGCTTGCCGTATTCTTTGATGAACGCTTCCACTTTGTCATGGGCTTCGCTGTCGGTGTATTGTACCGGCGGCGATTTCATAAAATAAGATGACGGCGCCAGCAGCGGACCGCTGAGGTTGTGGTCGAGCGCCAATTTGGCGCAGCGCAGGGCGTCAATCATCACCCCGGCAGAGTTGGGGCTGTCCCACACTTCCAGTTTCAATTCCATATTCAGCGGCACATCGCCGAACGTGCGCCCCTCAATGCGAATGTGCGCCCATTTGCGGTCGGTCAGCCACGGCACATAATCGCTGGGACCAATATAAATGTTGTCCGGTTCCATCTCGTAATCCAACTGCGACACCACCGCATTCGTTTTTGAGATTTTCTTGCTTTCCAGCCGTTCCCGTTCCAGCATATTGAAAAAGTCCATATTGCCGCCCACATTCAGTTGGCTGGTGCGTTCAATGCGCACCCCGCGGTCTTGGAACAGACGGGTCAGCACCCGGTGAACGATGGTTGCGCCCACTTGGCTTTTCACATCGTCGCCGATAACGGGCAATCCGCGTTCTTTAAATCGGTTTTGCCAGTATTCTTCGCGGGCGATGAACACCGGAATGCCGTTGACGAACGCGCAGCCGGCATCCAAAATTTGTTCGACATACCATTTGGTTGCCATTTCGGAACCGACGGGCAAGAAGTTGATGACCACATCGGTTTTGGTTTCTTTTAAAATTTGGGTGATGTTGGCGGTGGGACCTTCTGCCTTTTTAATTTTCTGTTTCAGATATTTGCCCAGCCCGTCGTGAGTCATCCCCCGATGAACGGGCACATTCAAAAACGGAACATCCGCAAATTTGTAGGTGTTGTTCTGCCCGGAAAAGATGGCTTCCGACAAATCTTTCCCTACTTTGTCGGCATCAATATCAAACGCTGCCGAAAATTCAATGTCGCCCACGTGATACCCGCCGAGCACGGTGTGCATCAACCCGGGGATGAATTCGTTGGGGTCGGCGTTTTTATAATAATGAACACCCTGCACCAGTGACGATGCGCAATTGCCTGTGCCAATAATGGCGACTCTGATTTTTCCCACGATTCCTCCTAATGTATTGAGTTTCTGTCGGCGCATAGTCTAGCACCGGCGCGGGGATTGGGAAAATAGCCGCCCCGCTTGTGGACGGCACGTTTTTAAAGGCGCCGGGTGCGCAGTACCGGCAGGCGGTTTTGCCGCCGGGTGATGCCGATAACCGCCACTGCCGCCGTCAGCAGGGCTGCTTGCGCGATGACCACTTCCCAAGTGGGGTACAACCCGATGAACGGCACGGCGCGCAAAAATTCAATCGGCGATGCGGGGAAAACACCCGCCAGTTGCAAGGCGTGAATACCGGTTCCCAAAAACTTGAAACCCAAATAGTAAACCAGCAGCCCCGCCGCCAAAAAGAACGGGCGCATCGGCAGGCGAACCCCCAGCCGCACCATGAGCACCGCTATAATGACCAGCACACTGCTGCCGATTGCCAAACCGAGCAGCAAATCGTTCAGGGCGATGGACGATGCCATCCCAAAATAGAAAACGGTGGTTTCCGCCCCCTCGCGGAATACCGCCAAAAATGCCAGCGCCGCCAGCCCGAACATGCTGCCGCGCGCCAGCGCCTGCGATGTTTGCCGGTCGAGATATTTTTGCCACGCTTGCACATTCGATTTGCCATGCAGCCAGTACGACACGTAAAAAAGCAACCCGGCGGCAACCAGCCCGGTGGCGCCTTCGATGATTTCTCGGTTTTGCCCGGCGGTAGCGCGGTTGAAGACGGCTTGCAGTACAAATGCCGTGCCAATACTGACGAAAATACCTGCTCCCGCACCTGCCCAAATCCAGCCGCGTTTGGCTTGGTTGCCGCTGCGCTGTAAAAATGCCAGCAGTGCCACCAGCACCAGCAACGCCTCTAGCCCTTCGCGCAGAATGATGGCAGCGGCATCGAACATGGTGTAACGGGTGGAAACGGTTGTCAGCGGGGTTAAAGTTTGGCGAACGGTTTCTATGGCGGCGATGGCAGCATCGGTTTGCGGCGGCGCGGCGTTCAGCGCGGCAGACGCATCGCTCAGCGCGGTTTCGATGGCGGTGTACGCCTCGGCGGAACGGGTGGCGACATCACCTTCAATGCCGAGCCAATCCAATCGAGCCTGATTGAATGCCGCAATGGCAGTTACGGTATCGCCCTGCGACAGCATTTTTTGGATACCGGTTAAATTTTGCAGAAAACTTGTCGGGGTGGCGGTTGAATCCGACGGCGCGGCGTTGGCATCGCCGGCAATTTCTACCGTTTCGTGTGCCAGTGCCTCAAATGCGGCGGTCAATTCGGCGGCGGAAACGGAATCGCTTTTCAGCATATCGCGCACGGCGTGCAGTTTATCTTCCATTGCCAAATAAGCGTTTGGCTGCGCCGCGCGAAAATCGTCTTCAAATGTTTCCCAAAGTTCGTTCAGTTCATCGTATTCCGCGGCGGCTTGGGCGATGTTGCCGGTTTGGGCGGCATCCGCGCCTTCGGCGGCAATATGGGCGATGGCACGCAAATTTTCGGCAAAAGCGGATGTTTGCGCCAGCGCAGTCAACGGAAGCGCCAGCAAAAATATCAGCAGAAAGATAGTGCGGGTTGCGTTGCGTTGAATGTGTGTCATAGGTATAAAATTCCTCCGAGATGTTGATAGAGACGGTGTAAATTTTTTCGTTTGCATATTTTCGAGTACCATTACAGGCGATACACTGTATCGCCGATGGAATTATATTCGGTTTCCAGATAAAAGATAATTAGGATGCCCTAATTTAAGGATGAAAAAAATGTCGGCAAATTCAATTACCGGTGAAAGTACCGAAATGTACCTGAAAAGCATCGCCGAGTTGGAAATGATTGCCGCCCCGCCGGTTGCAATTTCTCATCTTGCCCAGCGGCTGGGCGTGTCGTCGCCGTCGGTGCTGGAAATGGTCAAACGGCTGGCGGTGCAGAATTTGGTGACGCACACCCCGTACAAAGGGGTTTCGCTGACCGAACGCGGTCGGCAGCGAGCCATGGCGGTGTTGCGGCGGCATCGGCTGTGGGAACGATTTTTGGTGGACACCCTGCATTTGCCATGGGAAGCCGTGCACGATTATGCCTGCCGGTTGGAACACGCCACCGCCCCCGCCGTAACCGATGCGCTGGCGGCATTTTTGGGCGACCCCGCCACCTGCCCGCACGGCAACCCCATTCCCGATGCAGCGGGCGCAGTTTCGCCGAGTGCGGCGGTACCGCTGCCGGAACTGGCGGTGGGGCAATCGGCGCGGCTGGAAAATATTGTGTACGAAGAGACCATCTTGCTTGAATATCTGGCTCGGCGCGGATTTGTGCCCGGGGTGCGGCTGACGCTGGAAGATGTCGCCCCGTATCAGGGACCGTTGATGGTGCGCGTTGCCGGGTTCGACCATCCGGCGGCGTTGGGGCGCGAAATTGCCGCGCGGGTATTTGTGGTGCCGCTGGCATAAATATGCAATTGTAAACCTTCGCCAGTGTACCCGCTTTTGGGGCACGAATCAATAGCCTGCGGGTGGCTTCCAAACTTAACCGAGGGTAAACCGTTTCAAATTCAATTTCGGAGAATCTATGTCTCAAACAACCGTACCGGCTACATTCGATGAAATCAGCAATGCCATGCGCGATTATCTGGCGGAAATTTATCGCATCGGGCGCGGGCAATTGTGGGTGAGCACCACCATCATTGCCGAGCAACTGTCGGTGTCGGGACCGGCAACCGTGCGGATGGTGCGCCGTTTGCAGGAACGCGGGCTGGTGGAACATCTGCCGTATAAAGGGGTGCGGTTAACGCCCGACGGCACCACGGCGGCACTGCTGGCAATTCGCCGTCACCGGCTGGCGGAACGATTTTTGGTGGACGTGCTGCATTTCGGCTGGCACGAAGTTCATGGCGAAGCGGAAATGATGCAGCGCGGTATCACCGCCGCCATCGAAGACCGGATGGACGCGCTGATGGGGTATCCCACCACCTGCCCGCACGGCGACCCCATCCCCAGCAAAACCGGTACGATGCCTCAACTGCACGACCGCCCGCTGACGGTTGTGCCCAAAGGTACGGCGGGCAAAATCAGCCGGGTGAAAACCCGCGAACCGGAAAAGTTGCAATATTTGGCGGAAGTGGGGATGGTGCCGGGCGCCAAATTTTCGCTGGAAAATCGAGGACGGTTTAACGGACCGTTGCGAATTTTGCTGAACAACCGCGACGAGCACATCATCGGCAGCGAACTTGCCGCCGCCATTTGGGTTGAATGCGACGACCCGTCACCCGCCTGTATGCCGGAGGAAAACGAAAATGACTGAACCGCCGCAGAAATTGCCGCCCCGCACGCGGAATTTTCGGTTTGAATGGGGAAATTTTTTGCAGGGCGGGTTGGTGCTTTATTTGCTGGCGTTGTTGGTGCTGGCAGTGGCGGCACCGACAATTGTGCCCGCAATACCGTTACCGCCGTGGTTTCATCTGCCCATAACGCCGACCATCGGATATGTGCTGGCTGCTTTCGGGGTGATGTTGCTGCTGATGGCAACCGGATTGACCTTTTCCGGCGATGCGGCTGCGGTGCTGATGCTGTTTCAGGTTCCGCGCGGCGAAAAACTGCGCAAACCGATGTCCACCGTCACCGTGTCGGGCAACCGGTTTATGGCAAATGAACGGGTGAAAAAAATGTCGCCGGCGCTGCGCCAGACGCTGCTGGATTTGCTGGCGGCAGACAACCGCGCCGCCGCCATTGACCGCTACCGGCAAGAAACAAAAACAGACCCCCGCCTTGCCGCAGATGTGATAACCCAACTGCGGGAGTTTGAACGGCGGGGGTTGCTGGATGATTTGGATTGACGGCAGTTACGCGGCGGCGTTGCCTGCGGCGGCTTCCGGGTGCGGGGTGCGCGCCAGATAATCTTCCACGCGGAAAAGATCGCCGTTGGCGCGTTTGACAATTGCCAGCAGGTCGGACATTGTGGAAACTTCTTCCAACTGTTCGGTAACGAACCACTGCAAAAATTGACGGGTCAGGTGGTCGTTATTTTCTATTGCCACATCCACCAGCCGGTTGATTTGGTCGGTGACGGTCAATTCCTGATTGAGCGCCAATTGAATGCACGCTTCCACCCCGGAAAAATCGTTTTGCACCGGTTTTGTCGGGGCGATGACCGGGTTGCCGCCTGCTTCATTGATGTAATCCAATAGTTTTACGGCGTGCCCGTGTTCTTCATCGGCTTGCAAGCGGAAAAAACTTGCCAGTTCGGGCAAGGTTTCGCGCTCAAAATAAAGTGCAATTGCCAAATACTGCGCCGAGGCGGTAAATTCCTCAACGACTTGAGCATTGATGGCATCTACCACAGGTTGTTTTAAAAGCATTGTTTTTCTCCTAACGGGTTTAAGTTTTGGGTTTCAAGTTCAAGACTCGTCTGAAAAAAGGTTGATTTTTTCACCACAGCACCCGCAGGGCACAGGCGGCGCAGAGAAGCAGAGAAATTCATATTTTTGAGTTTGGCGTCAAATTTGCCGGCAAAATCGCAGATACCGGCACATAGGCGGCTCTCAAACTTTATTTTTCTCTGTGCCTCTGCTTCTCTGTGGTTTAATTTTTAACCCTTTTTTCAGGGGATTCAGTTTAAAGTTGCAAAGCGCAACGTTTCAAAGGTGCTGCGTATTGTAATGTTCCGTTTTACGAATTGCCAATCTCCAATCTCCAATCTCTATTTTACGCCGATACCCAGCCCGAAAACCAATTCGCCGCCCTGATAGCCGGTGAAGGCGATAACCGCCAGCCCGACCGCCATCAACCCCAGATAAAGCCATTTTCGTTCCGAAGTCAGCACATCCGCCCAGCGAAAACGCATATACAGCAGCAATCCGTTCAGCACAATGAAGGCGATGGCGGGCGTAATATGGGTGTTGACCGCATCCTGCCGCGGGTCGTCGAATGCCAATTGTCCGCGGTCAATCAACCCCACCACACTGGCGACGATAGCCGCCACCCAACTGAACATAAATGCCCAATAGGCAAATCGCTCATAATCGGTATTGCTGCGCCACAGGTACCCGGCGGTCAGCAGCACGCCCAAAAAATAGAGCGCGATGGGAAAATGGACAAACAGCGGGTGGAATGGCGCGTTCATGATTGCACGTTTTTGGTATAAGTTGGATTTTTCACGCCGTGCATTTTATCTTCGTACAGTGCCAGCACAAACAGCAGCGACGATAACCGGTTGAGATAGCGCAGAATGAACGGGTTTTTCAGTTCGCCGCGGTGATGCAGGGCTGCCACCTTCCGCTCGGCGCGGCGAATCGCCGTGCGCGCCCAATGAGCGTGCGCGCCGCTGAGGGTGTCGCCGGGCAGCACGAAATCTTTAAATGCGCCGGTTGTTTTGCCGATGTCATCGGCAGTGTGTTCCAACCAGTCAATATCGCTTTGGTCAATTTGATGGATGCCCAAATCAACGGTATCCGCCACGGCGAGTTCGCTCATCATCAGGTATAAATCGCGCTCTACCCGCACCAGAATTTCTTTGGTGCGGGGTTGGCTGTCGCCGGCGCGCAAAACGCCAAGCACGGCTTGCGCTTCGTCAATTGTACCGTATGCGTCGGGGCGGGGATGGTTTTTGGGCAGACGTTCTTTTTGCCCGTAAATAGCGGTTGTGCCGTCGTCGCCGGCGCGGGTGTAAAATGTCGGTTTCAATTTTCACATCCTTGTTTTTTGTAATGGCGAACTTATTGAAACTTCTTACGACTGATATTATTTTACGCAAATTGCCGTTAAATCAAAACG
>CAYPNZ010000129.1:0-7175 GCA_964411845.1 uncultured Anaerolineaceae bacterium | reverse complement strand
AGATTTGTTGTCGCCGCGATTGGCGGGGCTGTTGGAGCGATTCGCCCCGGAAGAATTGACAACGGCGCGCATTTGGGTGGTTGCCCGCAAACGATAAACAATCTCGGTTCCAATTTTCGGGCGACCACAAGGGTCGCCCCTACGCATCGATACGGCTTTCCCTGCGGTCGGGGTTACTCAGGGTGTGTTTCACCCTGAGTAACCCGGTAGGGTGTATCGAAGGGTGAAAACTGCGCAAGTCCTGATAAAGAGACGACAATGAAAGAGTGGCTCTACCCCACGCTGGCAACTTTAATTTTTTGGGGATTGTGGGGTTTTACCTCGAAATTGGTAACCAACCACATCAGCCCGCTGAACGCCATCCTTTTTGAGGCGCTGGGGGGGCTTGCCGTGGCATTGGTGGTAATTTTTGCCACCGGCGCGCGCATCGAAGGAAATGCGCCCGGCATCGGGTTGGCGATGCTGACGGGCGCATTCGTGTTTTTGGGGTCGGTTTTCTTTCTGTTTGCCATCCGTGACGGCAAAACATCCATTGTGGTGGCGCTGACGGCACTCTATCCGCTGTTCACCATCGCGCTGGCGATGATTTTTCTGCACGAAACGCTGACGGTCAAACAGGGCATCGGCGTTTTGCTGGCAGTGGCGGCAATTATTCTCATTTCGTGGAAATGACTCGCCGGCACTACCCTTCCAGCACCGACAGGAACGGATTTTCCAGCGCTTCCGCCAGCCAGCGGACAAATCGTGCCGCATCCGCGCCGTCAATGATGCGGTGGTCGTAACTCAGCGACAGTGGCAGCATCAACCGCGGTTCAAACTGCCCGGTGGTTTTGTTCCAGCGCGGCTCGAATCCCCCGCGGGAGACGCCCAAAATTGCCACTTCCGGCGAGTTGATGATTGGCGTGAATGCCGTACCGCCGATACCGCCCAAATTGGTGATGGAGAAGGTGCCCCCCTGCAATTCGTCCATGGTGGTTTTGCGGTTGCGCGCCCGCTCTGACATTTCTTTCAATTCCACTGCCAGTTGAATGACGTTTTTCCGGTCAACATCGCGGATGACCGGCACCAGCAGTCCGCGCGGGGTATCCACCGCCACGCCGATGTGGTAATATTTCTTGTAGATGATTTCGTGATTGTCCATATCAATGCTGGCGTTAAACTGCGGAAATGCTTTCAGCGCAGACGCAACGAATTTCAGCAAAATAGCGGTGATGGTCAATTTGCCGCCGGCGGCTTCGGCGCGCGGAGCGTATTTTTTGCGCATCGCTTCCAATTCTGTGATGTCCACTTTATCGAATTGGGTAACGTGCGGCGCATACCACGCATAACTCAGGTGTTCGGCGGTAACGCGACGGACATTGTTCATCGGCTGGCGGTCAATTTCGCCCCATTTGCTGAAATCGGGCAGGGGCTTTTGCACAAATCCGCCGCCAACTACGGGACGCGCGGCGAGTTGTGTTTCCAACTGCGCCCGCTCGGCGTGCTTTTGCCGCGAGAAGTTTTTCACGTCGGTCATGGTGACGCGCCCGCCGGGACCTGTGCCCGGCACTTGGGTGATGTCTACCCCGATTTCGCGGGCGATGCGCCGCACGGATGGCGCGGCGGGGACGCGGCTTTGTTTTTCGGCGGCTGCCGCGGGCAGCGCGGGCGGCACGGGGGCAGACGATTTTTCCGGCGCGGCAGCGGGCGGCGGTGCGACGGGTTCGGGTTCGACGGCGGGCGGCGGGGACGCGGGGGTGTCGGTTACCGGCACAAACGCCGAAAATACCATCACCGGTGTGCCGGGCTGAACGGTGTCGCCTTCTTTGACCATAATTTTCAGCACGGTGCCGCTCACCGGCGCGGGCACGTCCAGCACGGCTTTGTCCGTTTCAATTTCCAGCACGGGGGTATCTTTTTCCACGTGTGCGCCCTTTTCCACCGGCACACTGACCACGGTTCCGGCAACGATATTTTCGCCCAAATCGGGCAGTTCAAAAATAAAGTCCGACGGTTCGGTGGGGGGCGGCGGCGTTTCTTCCGCAGGTTTTTCAACCGGTTTTTCCGGTTCGGGTTCTTTTTCTTCCGCAACGGTATCCACCGGCGGCATACCGGGAACGGGGTCGTTCAGCACCGTGCCTTCCACCGTGAAGATTGTTTGTCCGGGCTGAACGGTGTCACCTTCTTTTACCAGCACTTCGGTTACTTTTCCGGCAACGGATGACGGCACGTCCAGCACGGCTTTGTCCGTTTCAATTTCCAGCACGGTTTGCCCGATTTCCACGGTATCTCCCGCGCTGATATGCACGGCGACCACATCGCCGGCGACAATATTTTCACCCAATTCGGGCAGGATAAACTCAACCATTTTTTGCTCCTGTGTGTCTGTTATGCGTGCATCGGGTTGGATTTGTCGGGGTCAATGTCCAAATCGCTCAATGCCTCGGCGACATCTTCGCGCGCCAGTTGACCGTCTTTTGCCAGCGCGGCGAGTGCCGCCAGCGTTACATACCGTTCGTCAACCTCGAAGAAATCTCGCAGGGCGGCGCGGCTTTCACTGCGCCCGAAGCCGTCTGTGCCCAGCGAAATGAGTGTGCCGGGCAGCCACGCGGCAATACTGTCGGGCAGGGCTTTCATATAATCCGATGCCGCTACAAAAACGCCCGGTTTTTCGTTGGCAAACGTTTGCTCCAAAAACGATTTTTTCGGGGCGGCGTGCGGGTGCAGCATATTCCAGCGTTCCGTGTCCAGCGCATCTTGCCGCAAGGCTTTATAACTGGTCACGCTCCACACGTCGGCGGCAATATTGTAACGTTCTTCCAGCATTTGTTGGGCTTTCAGCACTTCGTTCATAATGGAACCGCTGCCAAACAGATGGACGTGATGACCGGCGCGGCGTTTTCGGCTGGGTTTGAATTTATAGATGCCTTTCAAAATGCCTTCTTTCACGCCGCGGCGTTTGGGCATCGGCGGCATGGGGTAGTTTTCGTTTTGCACGGTGATATAGTAGAAAATATCTTCGTGCTCTTCGTACATTCGCCGAATGCCGTCGCGGATGATGACTGCCAACTCGTAAGCGAAAGCGGGGTCGTATGCTTGCAGGGTTGGTATGGTAGAAGCCAGCACGTGACTGTGTCCATCCTGATGCTGCAACCCTTCTCCGGCGAGGGTGGTTCGCCCCGCCGTTGCGCCGAGCAGAAAACCGCGCGCTCGCAGGTCTGCCGCTGCCCAAACCAAATCGCCCACGCGCTGCAAGCCGAACATCGAATAATAAATGAAGAACGGGATGGTGTTGATGCCGTGATTGGCGTAGGCGGTTGCCGCCGCGATGAATGATGACATCGAACCGGCTTCGGTGATGCCTTCTTCCAAAATTTGCCCGTCTTTCGCTTCTTTATAGTACAGCAGGCTGTCGGAATCGACCGGCTCGTACAATTGCCCGCTGTGGGCGTAAATGCCCGCCTGCCGGAAGAGCGCCTCCATACCGAAGGTGCGGGCTTCATCGGGTACAATGGGTACAATCAGTTTGCCCAAATCTTTGTCGCGCAGCAGTTTGGTTAAAATGCGGACGAAAACCATAGTGGTGGAAACGGCGCGCTCGCCCGTGCCTTCATAAAATTCGCTGAACAGTTTTTCGGACGGGGTGTTGATGAATGTTTCGGTGGGGCGACGCGCGGGCAGATAGCCGCCGAGTTGTTGTCGTTGACGGTGCAGATACTGCATTTCCGGCGAATCGTCCGCGGGGCGATAAAACGGCGCGCTGGCGACATCTTCATCGGAAATGGGAATGCCGAACCGCGAGCGGAACGCCGCTAACTCGTCTTCGTTCAATTTTTTCTGCTGGTGGGTAATGTTTTTCCCTTCGCCGCTTTCGCCCATACCGTACCCCTTCACCGTTTTGGCGATGATGACGGTTGGGCTGCCGGTATGTTCTACGGCGGCTTTGTAGGCGGCGTAAACTTTGGCGGGGTCGTGTCCGCCGCGCCCCAGTTTTGAAAGTTGCTCGTCGGTGAGATGGCTGACCATTTCCAGCAGGCGCGGGTCTTTGCCGAAGAAATTTTCGCGGATGTATGCGCCGCCGGCAACGGTGTATTTTTGATATTCGCCGTCCACCACCTCATTCATCCGTTTCACCAAAATACCGTCGGTGTCGGCGGCGAGCAGCGCGTCCCAATCGCTGCCCCAAATAACTTTGATGACATTCCAACCTGCGCCGCGGAAAATGGTTTCCAGTTCCTGAATGATTTTCCCGTTGCCGCGCACCGGTCCGTCGAGCCGCTGCAAATTGGCGTTGATGACAAAAATCAGGTTGTCCAGTTTTTCGCGTGCTGCCAGTGTGATGGCGCCGAGCGCTTCCGGTTCATCGGTTTCACCGTCGCCCAAAAATGCCCATACTTTGCTATCCGATGGTTTTCGCAAACCGCGGTCTTCCAGATAGCGCATAAACCGCGCTTGATAGATGGCTTGAATGGGTCCCAACCCCATCGAAACGGTGGGGAATTGCCAGAAATCGGGCATCAACCACGGGTGGGGGTATGACGACAGCCCCCCCCGCGGACGGAGTTCACGGCGGAAATTTTCCAGTTTTTCCACCGACAGCCGCCCTTCCAAAAAAGCGCGGGCGTAAATGCCGGGCGAAGCGTGTCCCTGAAAATAAATCAAATCGCCGGGATGGTCGGCTGTGGGGGCGCGGAAAAAGTGATTGAAGCCAACTTCGTACAGCGTGGCGGCAGAAGCATAGGTTGAAATATGCCCGCCGATACCCGCCTCTTTTCTGTTGGCGCGCACCACCATTGCCATTGCGTTCCAGCGGATGATGCTTTTGATGCGCCGTTCGATGGCGCGGCTGCCGGGAAAGGGCGCTTGTTTTTCCACGGGGATGGTGTTGATATACGGCGTATTTGCCGAAAACGGAATTTTTACCCCTTTCGATTGGGCGTGAATTTCCAGCAATTGCAATAGTTCATTCACCCGGTCGGCGCCGCTGTTTTGCAGCACATAATCCAGCGAATAAAGCCATTCTTGATTTTCCAAATCTTGCTCGGATTGTGGTTGATGTACATCGGTCATATTTGATAATCCCTTCTATATTGTCGGAAATTTTGGGTACACTGCGGTTGGGGATACTACCCACACAAAAACAGTTAAATTCACAGCAGCGGGAAAATAACTTGCTCGATAGTTGTACCCCAGATTGCCACAAGTGACAAATTGAAAAAATTTGTTACAATAAATGTACACCTAAAAGCGGACACATTCATTATGAAACAGACATTACCCGATATTTATCAGTTGGAACAATTTGCCAACACCATTATGGCGTGCGATTCACTGTCGGACCTTATTGATGTTTCGCTGGAAGCAATCGGTCGAACATTCCAATTGTCCGATAGCGAAATGTGGTTTTATTTGGAAGATCCGCAGCGTTTGCGCTGTCACGGCACGCACGGCACGGTTGCCGATTTGCCCCGCCCCGCCCCCGCCGATACCGAAGCAAGTGTGGTGTGGCAAAAATTGGAAGCCGCGCATCAGGCTGTTGTGCTGACCGATTGGCAGGGACTTGACCCGCCGACCCGCCGCCGCGCCATCAAGTTGAATGCCGCCGCGCTGTTGAGTTTCCCCCTGCGCAGCAACGATGTGCGTTTGGGCTATATCAACCTGTGGATTCCGCCGGAACAATACCCGGTTCCCGATGTGTTTTTGTCGCTGATTAACACGGTCGGCAAGTTTATCGCGTTGGCAATAGATAACATCCGGCACAGGCAAATTAGCCGTACTTTTAAAATGGAAGTGAGCGCCATTCAAACCGTTACGCAAACACTATCCAACCCGTCATCGCTGGATGTGGTGTTCAGTTCCATTTTAAAAGCGACACTGGCACTCAGCAATGCCACCGATGCCCATATTTTTCTGTATGACGGCAAAAATTTGTCGTTTGGGGCGGCATTGTGGGCGGACGGTCGCACGGAAACGCCGTTCAGCCAGCCCCGCCCCGGCGGGCTAACGCATCAGGTTGCCCAACGCGGCGAAATCATCGCCATTAACAGTATTGCATCGCACCCGTTGTTTGCCAATCAAAAATTTAATTGGGCGGATGACGGGGCAATTATCGGCATTCCGTTGAAAGTCGGCGATAAAGTAGTGGGGGTGATGAATGTGGCTTTCAACACGGCGCACCCGTTTCATCCGTTGGAAGTGGAGGCTTTTCAAGTGTTGGCGGCGCAGGCGGCAATTGCCATTGCCAACTCGCAACTTTTCTCTCGCGCACAATCGGAATTGGCAGAGCGTCGCCGTGCCGAAGCGGCACTGACGGAAAGCGAGGAAAAATATCGGGCGCTGGTAGAACATTCTGCCGATGCGGTTTATCTGATGGTGGGCGACAAATACGAACTCATTAACCGCCGGTTTGAAGAGATGTTCGGCGTGACACTGGCACAACTCAACGACCCGAATTTCGACCCGCTCACCCTTTTTGCACCGGAAAGCCACCCCCTTTTACAAGCGGAAGTTGAAAAACGGCGCGCCGGGTTGCCCCTGAAAAGCAGCATCGAATTGCGGGCGCGTCATATTGACGGGCGCGAATTTGATGTTGAACTTTCGCCGACAATTTTTCCGTATAAAGGCACGCAAGCCTTACAGGGCATCATCCGCGATGTAACGGAACGCAAGCGGCTGGAGGAACAACTGCGCCACGCCCAGCGAATGGAATCGGTGGGCGAGTTGGCGGGCGGCATTGCTCACAATTTTAACAACATTTTAACCGCCATCACTGCGTTGAGCAGTTTGGCACTGGCAGAAATTCCCCCCGACAGTTCGCTGTATAACGATTTGAGCATCATTCGCAACCAAGCCGACCGTGCCGCGGCGCTGGTAAAGGAAATGCTCTATTTCTCGCAGCGGAAGGAATTGGATATTCATCCGCTTGACCTGAATGAGTTGGTAACGGGTATCACTCGGTTTTTGGTTCAATTTTTGGGGGTGAATGTCATTTTGCAGAAGGAACTCGACAAAAACCTCCCGCTCATTCGGGGCGACATCGGCGCGCTGGAACAGATTCTTGCCAATATCACGCTCAACGCCCGCGATGCGATGCCGCACGGCGGAAAATTTATCATTCGTACCGATATTGTCTCGTTTTCTCCCGAAACATTGCCGCAGCCCAATTTATCTGCGGGGGAATATGTGGTGCTTTCGCT
>CAYPNZ010000128.1:1480-7188 GCA_964411845.1 uncultured Anaerolineaceae bacterium | reverse complement strand
CCTTTTCGCCCCGCCAGCCGAATATTGTACCGCGTTTTCGATTTCATCCGCGCCAAAATTTCATCTTCCGGCGGCGAAATGTCCACCAGAATGGTTGCCGCCGGTTGAATGGTTCGCGCGGGGCGAAAGCCGTTTTCGGCGAGCAGGGCGGTTATTTGCGGCGACGGGGCAATATCCGGTTCGATTTTCAAAAAGAACACCCCCGGTCGCTGCGCCGATTGCACCAATTTTTGCAATCCCTGTTCAGCAATGGTAGTATTTTGCCAGTTTAGCGCAGGACCTTTCGGCACATAGGCTATTTTGAGTCCGAGCGGCAGGTTGCGAAACAGCATTTGAACGGGTGCGGCGGTGTTCGGCAGCGATATTGCCTCGCCGTGCCAGCCGAATTGTGATTTGAAAGCAGTCCAGTGCGGTGATTGAAGTATGTGCATTGTCTCATTATACACATTCTGCAAGCATCGTTAAATTTTATGTGGCTGTGCGCCGCGTGAAAATCGTCACAGAGGGGACGAGTATTTTTCATGTGGTCTGAAATATGCTAAAATTGAGCCGTTATGCAATCCGTTCCGAGATACCGGAACCCATTACTGCCATACCATTACACACATTTTATCACAATTTTCATATAAACGACTGAATCAAAGGAGAGGCGTATGCAGAATCCGTATATTTTTGTGGGCATTCTTGTGTTAGCCGCTTTGCTGTTGCCGGTGGTGGGGCTGGGCGTGGCGTGGTTGTTGCGTCCGCATAAACCCAATCCGTTCAAACAAAGCACCTACGAATGCGGTATTGAACCCATTGGCGGGGCGTGGGTGCAGTTTAAGGTATCGTATTACATTTACGCGCTCATTTTTGTGGTCTTCGATGTGGAATCGGTTTTTCTGTTCCCGTGGGCGGTCGCATATAATTTTTTGCCGCTGTACGCCTTGCTGGAAGTTGTTATTTTTGTGGCGATTTTATTTTTTGCCCTGATATACGCTTGGCGCAAAGGCGCGTTAAAATGGCTTTAAAACCGATTTTATGCCGCTATCGGTTTTTTAATTTGCTTGTGCACATGGAGACACTCGCTTATGGAACAACTAATTAACTGGTTCGCCAATATTCTGGAAAACACCTCGTGGTGGGGTTTGCCCGCCCAACCGTCTGCCGCCATTATTGTGTGGTCTGTATACGGTTTTATTTTGGCGTTGGTGGTTGCCCCGCTGGCAATGATTGTGCTGACATGGCTCGAACGGAAAATCATCGCCCGCATCCAAGACCGCATCGGTCCCAACCGCGCCGGTCCGTTCGGGTTGCTGCAAGCGGTGGCAGATGCCATCAAAATGCTCACCAAAGAAGATATTACCCCCACCGGCGCCGACCGTGTGCCCTATAATATTGGTCCCGGGCTGGCGGCAGTGGCGGCAATTATGATTTACGCGGTCATTCCCGTTGCGCCGGGTATCATCGGCACCGATTTGAACATTGGCGTTTTTTACATCGTCGCCGTCGGTTCGTTTGGGGTGCTGGGCATTTTAATGGCGGGTTGGAGCAGCAACAACAAATATGCGCTGCTTGGCGCATTTCGGGCGGTATCGCAATTGGTTTCGTATGAAATACCGATGGTATTGTCGCTGATTACCATCACTGTGGTTGCCGGGTCAATGTCTACCGTAACCATTGTTGACAAACAAGCGTGGTCAAACGGGGGCTGGTATTTGGTGGCAATGCCCGTTACCTTTTTGATTTTCTTCCTGTCCAGCGTTGCCGAAGTGGGACGCTCGCCGTTTGACCTGCTGGAAGCCGACAGCGAAATTGTCGCCGGTTTTCACGTGGAATACACCGGTTTGAAATTCGGGATGTTTATGATTGCCGAATATGTGCACGCGCTGGCAGTTGCCGCGTTGACCGCCACCCTGTTTATGGGCGGCTGGCACGGTCCGTTTGTGGCGCAAGTTACCGCCGCTTCGCCGGTGTGGGGCGCAATTTTGGGGCACATCTATTTTCTCATCAAAGTCGGCATCATCGTTTTCATTTTGATGTGGTTCCGCGGCACACTGCCCCGCTTCCGCATTGACCAACTGCTCGATTTCGGCTGGAAGTTTATGACGCCGGTCGCACTGCTGAACCTGCTGATAACCGCATTTGTGGTAAAACTGTTCCAACCGGCAGTGACCGGTATGGGATACACCATCCCCGCCGGTCCGTTGGCGAATTTTGGCGGGGTGGGGCAAACCATCGCCCTGCTGGTAGCCAGTTTGGTTGTGGCGTTCATCGCCGCAACAAGCGTGCGCGCGTTTGCCCGGCGCAGTCGAGCCGCGGCGTTACGGTCTATTGCAGCGGTAGAAAATTAGTCAACAAAGGCAGACGTTTATGACTGAACAAATCATCTTCTTCATTTTTACCACCCTCGTTTTAGGCGGCGGCATTGGCATTGTCACCACCAAAAACTTGTATTACAACGCGCTGTTTCTCAGTTTAACGCTCAGCGGGATGGCAGGGTATTTTGTGCTGCTGAACGGCGGGTTTTTGGCGGCGGTACAGGTTGTGGTTTATGTGGGCGCCATTGCCATTCTTATTTTGTTTGCCATCATGCTTTCGCGGCGAATGATGACCGGCAATGAACCCCAAACCAACCGGCAAACGTGGCTGGCTGCCATTGTATCGCCGCTGTTGTTTATCGCGCTGCTGATTGTGGTGTTGCAGATAAATTGGCCCCTCAGCACCGCTGCCCCCACCGACAGCGCATTGCTGTTGCTGGGGCTGAGTTTTTTGGGAAGTTACGTTATCCCCTTTGAAGTTATTTCGGTGCTGCTGCTGGTAGCGCTGGTTGGGGCTATTATTTTGGCACGCGACACAAGTACCGACACAGGGAGGAAACAATCATGACCGCGATTCCGCTTTCGTGGTGGGTTACGGTGGCTACCGCACTGTTTGTTATCGGGTTATACGCCACCCTCACCCGCAAAAATGCCATCGCCGTGTTAATCGGGTTGGAATTGATGTTAAATTCAGCCAATATCAACTTTGTGGCATTTAACCGTTACATCACGCCCAATCAAGTTGGCGGGCAAATTTTTGCCGTGTTCGTCATTGCCATTGCCGCCGCCGAAGCCGCCGTGGCATTGGCAATTATCATTGCCACTTATCGCCGCCGAGCGACAGTGGATGTTGAAGACATAGATTCAATGAAGTTCTAAAGAACGAGGTAATTCTATGGAACAATTATTTTCACTCACGCCCCTGATTCCGGTATTTCCGCTGCTGGCGTTTGCGCTGATTGTGCTGTGGGCGAATAAAAACAATCGGCTCAGCGCGGGGTTGGCAATTGCCGGTATCGCCATCTCGGCGGTTATTTCGTGGATAGTAATTTTTGCCACTTTTGCCGGCGGGCACGCCGTTCAAGTTGAAGGCTGGTCGTTGCCCGTCCCGTGGATTCCCACCAACACCACCGTGTTCAACATCGGCTTTGCGGTAGACGGCTTTACCGCCGCAATGTTGTTTATGGTTCCGTTGGTGTCAACCCTCATTTTCATTTACGCCTCTGAGTATATGGAAGGCGATTCGCGGTACGCCCGTTTCTTCGCTTACGTTTCGCTGTTTGTTTTCGGGATGCTGACGCTGGTTGTTGCCGACAACCTGTTGCTGCTGTTCATCTCATGGGAAATTATGGGGCTGTGTTCATACCTGCTCATCGGCTTTTGGTTTGAAAAAGACAGCGCCAAAAAAGCGGGTTTAAAGGCATTTTTGACCACCCGCATCGGCGACGTGCTGCTGTTTGCCGGGATGCTCTTCCTTTACAGCAAAACCGGCACCCTCACCTTCCGTGAAATTTTCGAGCCGACGGTTTTGCACCAGTTGGCATCAGCAACCATTTGGGGACAACCTGCCGCCGTGGTTATCTCGCTGTTGATTTTCGGCGGCGCGGTGGGCAAAAGTGCGCAATTCCCCCTGCACGTGTGGCTGCCCGACGCGATGGAAGGTCCCACCCCCGTTTCGGCGATGATTCACGCGGCAACGATGGTGTCTGCCGGGGTGTATTTGGTGGCGCGTATGCTGCCCCTTTTCGCCGTCGTGCCCGTTGCCGCATTGCAGTGGGTGGCAATCATCGGTTCCATCACCGCCTTTTTCGCGGCGACCATCGGACTGGCGCAAAACGACATCAAACGGGTGCTCGCCTACTCTACCATCAGCCAATTGGGGTATATGATGATTGGCTTGGGTCTGGGCGGTTTTTTGGCAGGGATTTTCCACCTGCTCACCCACTCGTTCTTTAAAGCGCTTCTTTTCCTCGGTTCCGGTTCGGTCATTCACGCAATGGAACACGGCGCACACCATGTCGGCGACCATCACACCGACCCGCAGGATATGATGAATATGGGCGGGCTGGCACAAAGGATGAAAAAGACCTACATCGCTTATATGGCGGGCACACTGGCGCTTGCCGGTATTGTGCCTTTCGCCGGATTTTTCAGTAAAGATGAAATTTTGGCGGATGCTTGGCATCAAGCCGGCGGCTTCAACTTTGGCAGCATCGCTTTTTGGGCATGGCTTGCCGGCACACTGGGCGCGTTTGTAACGGCGCTGTATATGGGACGACAAATCGGGCTGGTGTTTTTGGGCAAACCGCGCACCGGTCTTTCGGAACACGCGGTTGAACCCGGCAAGCGGATGACCTACCCGCTATTGGTGCTCGGTTTCTTCGCGCTGGTGCTTGGTTTTGCCAACGTGCCGGAAAATGTGCCGCTGATTGGCAACGGCTGGCTGCACCATTTTGCCGGGATGGTACACGAAAGCGCCGGGGTGCTCGATTTGGAAGCCCTGCCGCTAAACTGGGGTTTGGCGGGACTGGCAACCGTTATCGCGCTGACCGGCTTTTTCGGCGGCATTGCGCTCTATCGCGGGCATCAAGCCGGGCAAGAAGACCCGATGGTCAAAATTTTGGGTCGTCCGCTCTTTACCCTGCTGAAAAACAAATATTATGTGGATGAATTCTATTTTGCCGTCATCATCAATCCGGTGGTGAAATTGGCAACCCTCGCCGCTAAATTTGATTACGATTGGGTTATCAACCCCATTGTAAACTTTGTGGGCAACAGCGGTAAATGGCTGGCAGATGTCAGCGCCGAATTTGACCGCGTGGTGGTTGACGGGCTGGGGGTACTCGGCACGGCACGGTTCTTCAAATGGATGGGGAAAGAATTGCGCTATACCCAAACCGGTCAGGCTCAAAATTATTTGTTGGTTATCGCCCTGGTGTCGCTATCGCTGGTGGGCGTGTATCTTTTTGGCATTGGATTTTAACGGGGCAACATTGCTCCGGTCACTTCACTAACTGTTAAGTTGGGAGGAACCATCACAATGAACATACCGTTCGTACTCACCTTAATTCTGCTGTTTCCGCTATTGGGGTCTATCGTCATTCTGTTCATCCCCGGCGAAAACGAAAAAAGCATCAAAAATCTGGCAGTCATCACCAGCCTTGTTCCGTTGCTCCTCTCCATTTTGGTATGGATTGGCTACAATCCGGCGCAGGGCGGCTATCAATTCGTCGAAAACTATTCGTGGATACCCAGTTTGGGCATTTACTACCATTTGGGTGTTGACGGATTGAGCATCCCGCTGGTATTTTTAAGCGCGTTGCTCAGCACATTGGGCTTGTGGTACAGTGCCGGTGTCATCAAATACCGCGTCAAAGAATTTTTTGCGCTTTTCTTGCTGCTGGAAGC
>CAYPNZ010000128.1:0-1470 GCA_964411845.1 uncultured Anaerolineaceae bacterium | reverse complement strand
TGGAAGCCTCACTGACCGGCGTGTTTGTGGCGTTGGATATGGTGCTTTTCTACTTCTTCTGGGAAATCGAATTGGTGCCGATGTTCCTGATGATTGGCATTTGGGGCGCTAAAAAAGACCGCCCGCAATATTCCGCCATCAAATTCTTCCTTTATACGCTGGTGGGGTCGGTGGCGATGCTGCTGGCATTTATCGCCATTTATTTGAACACCGGCTCGTGGGACATCACGCAAATTCCCAGTATGCTGAGTTTCTCGCCCTCGCTGGCGGCAGTTGTATTTTGGGCAATCTTCATCGGGTTTGCCATTAAAGTGCCGCTCTTCCCGTTCCACACTTGGCTGCCCGATGCCCACACCGCCGCCCCGACCGCCGGTTCGGTCATCTTGGCGGGCGTGCTGTTAAAACTTGGCGGCTACGGTATGATTCGCATTCTCATCCCGTTCTTCCCCACCGTGTTCCAACAAGGGGCAATTATCATCGCCGCGTTGGGCATCATCAGTATGATTTACGGGGCGTTGGTCAGTATGGCGCAGTGGGATTTGAAACGGCTCATCGCCTATTCGTCGGTCAGCCATATGGGGTATTTTATGCTGGGGCTGGCTGCCGCCGTTTACTTCGGCGATATGACCAGCCGTGTCATCGCACTGAACGGCGCGGTGCTGCAAATGTTCAACCACGGCATCATCACCGGCGGCTTGTTCTTCTTGGTGGGGGTGGTGTATGAACGCACACACACCCGCGACCTGACCGCTTTCGGCGGGTTGAGCAAACACACCCCGCGATATTACGCCATTATGATGGTTACGGCGTTTGCCTCGCTGGGGCTGCCGGGTTTGGCGGGCTTCATCAGCGAATTGCTGATTTTCCGGGGGGCATTCGCCACCATGCCGGCAATGGCTATTGTTGGCGTGATTGCCATTGTGCTGACCGCGGCATACATCTTGTGGAAAATCATCCAATACGTCTTCCTCGGCGAATTCAGCCCCGAAAAATGGAGCAAAATTTTCGATGCGCATCACTGGTCTCGCGGTGAAGATATTGCCCCGTTTGAAGTATGGACGATGGTTCCCCTGTTGTTTGGTATGATTTTAATCGGGCTGTATCCATCGGTAATATTGAACACCATCAATCTTGCCAGTAGTGCCATTTTGAATGCCGCGTTTTAAGTTGTAACCGACCCACTCCTTAGGCAGGAGGTTTACATTGAACACATTTATGCTATTGTTACCCGAAACACTGTTACTGGTGTTTGCCTTTGTGGTTTTTTCGCTGGATATGATTTGGAAAAACCGCAAAACAAATCAGGCAAACACGCTGGCGGTCATCGCCTTGATTGGCGCGTTGAGTGCCTTTGTTGCCACCATTTTTGTGTGGATGCAGGCAAATAGCGGCGCAGTGCAGTTGGCAGTCATCGCCACCGATACCGACGGGCAAGTACCGATGCTGGCAATTGACGGCTTTGCCATGTTC
>CAYPNZ010000127.1:0-7222 GCA_964411845.1 uncultured Anaerolineaceae bacterium | reverse complement strand
CCGGATATTTCCCTGCGGGAAATTCCGGAATGACATATCAAAAGTTGATTTTTCGGGTAATTGTCAAAAGTTTCAATAGGTTCTCTGCAATAAAAAAAGGCTTCTCAATTGAGAAGCCTTTTTTTATGCCGCGAGTTCTTCATCTTCCGGTGGTGCCAACGCAATATCAATGCGTGTTTCCAACTCGGCGATGGTGAACGGTTTTGCCAAAAACGATTGTTCTTCAACAATGGTATTGGGGTTGCCGCTCATAAACAGCACCGGCACGTCCGGTGCAATTCTATACGCGGCGCGCGCCACATCAATGCCGTTTTTTTCCGGCATACGGATATCGGACAATATCAAATCATACTTTTGGGTATTCAACAACTGAATTGCATCCTGCCCGCTTTCCGCAAAATCTGCGTTGTGCCCCAGTGCAGGCAATGCTTGTTTCAAGAAGTCAATAATTGCCGTATCGTCATCTACAACTAGTATTCGTGTCATGGTTTCCTTACCTTAACTGCCATTCGTAAAATATAGTGAGTCCATTATAGCAAATTTTCCGCAAAAAAAGTGTAAAATTACCGTAAATAATTCGGTTTTGTTGATGTTTGCCGAACCTCACTGTTTTTGCGCCAAAAAAATCATTCGCGGACTCTCTGCATAAAACAGCGATTGGTCGTAATCGCCCAAAATTTCGGTGACGGAAAACCCCGCCCCGGTCAACAGCAGTTCCATTTCAAACCGGTGCACATACCGCATCGGAAAGTTTAGGGTGTGCCGCTGCATATTTCCGTTTTCATCCGTTTCATCCAGCAAAAAGGTTACATGCTGAATTTGTTCATCCAACTGCAATTGCCGAGACAGAAACCATTGCACCGTATGCCCGTCGGGAATGGTAAATTGCTTCGCCAGTTCCACCCGACCATCCGCTTCTGCCAACGCGGGCGGGTACGGATGATATACATCCACCACCAACCATCCGCCGAGACGTAAATGACGGTATGCCTGTTTTAGGGTTGTTTGCTGGTCGGCGGTGGTTAAACAGTGCATAATGGTGTTGGCGGGAATGAATGCCATATCAAAATCGGTGCGGGGCAAATTGAAGTCGCGCATATCTGCCTGCACCAATGCAGCCTGCCCGCCAACATTTTCGGCATCAATTTTCTGTTGTGCCATTGCCAGCGCATCTGCCGAAAGGTCAATCCCCGTTACACGAAACCCCGCTTCGAGCAGCGGTACGGTTATCCGCCCGGTGCCGCAACCAATTTCCAAAATATCGGTACCCGCTTCTGCCGCCAACGCCAACCACATTTCGATGTCGTCGGTACGGTCGGCATAAATCAAATCGTAATAACGGGCGATGGTATCAAAATCGGGGTGGGTCATCCGTTTGCTCCCACCGGCGAAAGGTCGTCAGGAATGGAGAAATAGAAGCGGCTGCCCTGCCCCACTTCGCTTTCCAGCCAAATTTCGCCGCCATGCGCCTCGACTGCCAATTTGCAGAATGCCAACCCCAACCCCACACCCTGTATGGTTGCATCGGCGGTGGCGCGGGTGAATTTGTCGAAAATGCGCATTTGGCTGTCGGACGCAATGCCGGGACCGTCATCTGACACGACAAAGATATGATGCCCGTATTCCGTTTCCACGCTTACGTTCACGTTGCCGCCGGCGGGGGTGTATTTAATGGCGTTATCCACCAAATTAACCAGCACCCGCCGAATCACGTTGCGGTCAAGATTGACCGTTGTATCAATGTTTTCCGGAAAGGTGAGCGAAATTTCTTTAAACTCGGCTTGCGGCAAGGTTTGGTCTTTTACGGCGGCAAATAATGATGCCAGCGGTACGGGCGCAATATTAAGGGGTAAAGTTCCCCGTTCCAGTTTGCTCAAATCAAGCACGCTGTCAATTAAATCTCGCAAATATTGCCCGCTGCGGTTGGCAAGACTGATAACTTCCAGCAGTTCGGCGCGCATATCGGCATCGTCAATATCGTGAATGAGCATTTCCAGCATTTGCACGGCGCCAATCAGGGTGCCGGTTGGACCGCGCAAATCGTGCACAATCATATTCGTTAAATCTTGCCGCATTGCCGCCATTTGCTGTTTGACGGTAATATCATATCCTGTCCATTGAATGACGCGCTCACCATCCAAATCAATATAGCGAGCGGTAATTTCCAGTGCTACCGGATGCCCGTATGCGTCTTTGACGGTTACTTCTTCGGTGACGGTTTCGCCCGGTTTCAGCATTGAAGCATGGCGGGTTAATGTTTCTTGCAGCACGCTGTCGAGCAACGCCACATGGCTGCCGACAATGACATCTTTGGGGCGACGGAAAATTTGGCAGGCTTTGCGGTTGGCATCGCGAATTTCCCCGTCGGGGCGAACAATCAGCAGGCAATCGGAACTTTCTTCAAATAAACTGGTGTATCGTTTTTCAATATCCTGCAATCGCCGCAACAGCCGAAAATCGTTGATAGCCAGTGCCACTTGCCGCCCCAGCGACATTGCCGCCCGCTCATCGGCGGCGCTGTACATGTCGAATGCGTCGCCGGCAAATGTAACAATGCCCAATTGGCGGTCGCCCGCCACCAGCGGAATGCCCATCCACCCATGACCGGCGCAGCAGTCGCTCACATCTCTAAACCACGAATCTTCACGCTGTAAATCGGCGGTGCGCAGCGGTTGGTTATCTGCAACCAACGGTCGGGCAAAATCGTTTTGATACAATTCGACGGACAATGTTTCGATACCGGCAGAGGGGTTAACCCCATATGTGCCGGCAACCGTTAAATAATCTTTTTCCCACAGAAAGATGACGGCATGGTCGAAGGATACAATGCGCGCAAAATGTTCAAATGCGCTGTTCAACAGGGCATCCAGCGACGGGATGTTGTGCAATTGCTGCACAAACCCGGCGATAGTATCTGCCAGCAGCCGTTCCCGTTTTTCTTTTTGGTAGAGTCTGATTTTCAAAATGGCGGTGGCGGCTTGCTCGGCGATGGCGGCAGTTAAATGCAAGTCGGTATCGGAAAAATATGCCGCTTCAATGTGAGAAAGGGTAAGAATGCCCATCAGCACATCGTTTGCCATCAACGGCACGGCAATGGCGCTGTGAGCCGCCAGCATTTCGTTTTGGTGATTGTTGTGCACCAGCCATCGCCGGTCGGCGGTGGTATCGGAAATGAGTGCCGGGCGGTGATGCTGCTGTACCCAGCCCGCCAATCCGTCTCGCAAGATGAGGGCGGTGGTTTGTTTTTCCATGATTGATAGATTCGCGCCGTCCAGTAACCAGCCGCGGGCGCTATCAATATCGCCGTTAACCAATACAAAACTGCCGCGAGATGCACCGGTAATGCGCACCGTTGCCCGCAGCGTGCGTTGAATCACTTCATCAACGGCAAAAGCGGCGTTCAATTCCTGTGTCGCCAGATATAGCAAAGCTAATTTTGAGTCGGTTAATTGCTGTTCCACAATGTGTGCATTCAGTCTCTGTCCGATGTTACCTGCATTATACCATACTTTCGCATATTATGGCAGTATGGATTGTGCTTTTTTCAACAGAGCCTCGGCACGGGACAGATTTCCCCGTTTTTTTTCGGTGTTTGACCAGTGATGCAATATATGAGATTGTAATTCCGGCACGCCGCTTTGCTCGGCTTGCGCCAGCGACGCTTCAAAAAGGGCGGTTTGCTCGGCGGGGGCGGCGGTTTCTGCCTGCCACCACAGTGCCAGCGATTGCCCATGCGCGATGTGCGGCGGCAGGTCGGCGGGCACAACCGATGCCGGCAACGTTGAAAGCAAGTGCGCCGCTTTTTGAAAATGTACCCGTGCAACATCCCATGCAAAAACAGACAGCGCTTGTTTTCCGGCGCGGATGAACCATTTTGCGCTTTCGACAGGTTTTTCGGCGGCGGCAAAATGGGCGGCAATTAACGCCGCGTAGGCATCAACCTGCTCGCCGTTGAATTTGATGAGCCAATCTGCCAGTTGGGTATGGTATGAAACCCGCGCGGCGGCGGGGAGTGTATCGTATATTGCTTGCCGCAACGATGCATGTTTGAAGATATATTCACGGGTTTGGGCAAACGGCGATGATTCTCGCTGTAGAATCAATCCCCGTTCCTGCAAATTTTCCAGCACCACGTTTACCACATCCACGCTGATGGGCGCGGTATGCGTTTCACCCATCTGCGCCAGTGCCACATTCCAAAATGCCCGTCCGATGGCGGCAGCGCGTTGCAGCATTTCTTGTTCCAGCGCCGGCAAACGGGCAAATCGAGATTGCAACACGGCGTGTAAATTTTCGGGCAGCCGCACCGCCGCCAACGCCTGCTCGTCCACACGCCAGCGGATGGGCAGTGGCAAAATTACGTCATCATCAATCAGCAGTTGAATCAATTCTTCCAATAGCAGCGGGTTTCCGGCGGCATGAGTAACCAGTACCGTGCGTAATTTTTCGGGGATAACCGGAATTTTGCGGAATATTTGTTCAATCAGTTCAGACGATTGCGCCGGGGTTAAAGGCGGCAGGTTAATTTTTTGCTGCTGCGAATCTGCGGTGGTGAACCAATCCGGCTGCCGCTCGAAAAGTTGGGGCTGCGTGGTGCAAACAATCATCAGCGGCAAATTTTGACAGGCGTGCCACAACTGTTTCAGCAAACGCAGCGAAGCCTCATCTGCCCAGTGAATATCTTCCAGCATCAACACCACCGGGCTGTTGGTGGTTGCCAGCACCGCAAAAAAACGATTCACGGCATCTACCGCGGCAGATAACGCCGTATGCGCCGCGGCAGAGGGGTATGGCAACGGCGCATCGGGCGAAAAGCCGATGAGTTGTTCGATGTGCGCCGCCATCGTTTCTGCCGTACCGTCGGTGGTTTCGGTGAGGCTTAAAATGCCCTGCGATAGTTTTTTGCGGGTGGTTTCGGTAGAATCGCTGGCGAAAATGCCAAAATAGAAGGTAAAAATATCGCGGAAAATCCAATATGGCAGGTGTCGGGTGGGCAGGCTGGCGCGTCCCTGCAAAAGTTTAACGGTGTGCGGTTGTTCTTCCAGCCAATGGTCAAATTCATACAGCAACCGAGATTTTCCCATTCCGGATTCACCGCTGACGGTAACCAATTGAGCCGTGCCGGCAGCCGCCGTTTCAAACGATGCTTGCAGGGTTTGCATTGCCGATGCGCGTCCCACCATTGAGGTTTCCACCCCTTCGACGCTGTGGCTGATAATCCGTACCGCATACGGTTTGGCACCTTTTACTTCAAACCCCCGAATGCCGGTCGGCAAAATTGGAATATCCACAATATGGGGCAGTTGCTGCACATAAAATACGCCGCGTACCTGCCGGTAAACTTGGGCTGAAATTAAAATTTGACGGGGGAATGCTTGCCCCGCCAGCGCCCGGGCAATTTCTACCGCATCGCCCCATATTTCGGTGTGCCGCCGGGTTTCATCGGTGCGCCACAAAATTTCGCCGATGTGCAGCCCCTGCGATACATGCAACGGCGGTAATTTCGCCGCCGGCACTTGTTTTTCCGCCCATTCCTGCCGAAGGCGCGCCAGTTCATGCTGAATACCGAGCGCGGCGCGGATTGCCCATTCGGCTTCGTTTTGGCGGGGTGCATCTGCGCCAAACGCGGCTATCAGCGTGTATCCGCTGCGGGCAACAACTTCTCCGCGATTTTCTTCAACTTTGGCAGAAAGCCGCCGCCACAACTCGGTGGTAAAATCAATGGCATCTTGTGCCGCCAGTGCATCGCCAAAAGGCAACATACCCGAAATTTGCGCCACCAGCACGGTCATTTCTTTTGATGCCGCCGGCTGTACCGAATGTGCCGCGGGCTGCATGCGGCGTAACGCCTGCACTGCGGCATCCACCGCCGCGTTGCCCAAAACATCGCGGTGGGTTTCCAAAATAGAAATTGCTCGGTTTATGTGTGCGGCATCCATAACAACCTTTCGGGGGAAATCGGCGCGAAAATACGCCGGTGTTGCGTTACCCGTTGCCGTTTTTGACGGAATAGACAGGCTTGGGTATTCTATTAGTTTGTGTAAAAACTCGACAATTTGTGTAACAAGTTTGAAAGGTATCATAACCAAATGACAACAATCAATCAAATTTCTCCCGCACGTACATTTAAAGACTATTTGGGCATTGTGCTGCGCGGATTTTTAATGGGCGCGTCCGATGTTGTGCCCGGCGTTTCGGGGGGGACGATGGCATTTATTTTGGGCATTTACGAGGAATTGATAGATGCCATAAAAGCCATCAATGTTACTTTTTTTCGGCTGCTGCTGTCGCTGAAAGTAAAAGAAGCGTTTGATGTTGTGCCGTGGAAATTTTTGCTGGCGGTACTGACCGGTATTCTGCTGGCGATATTTTCGCTGGCAAAAGGGTTGGAATGGCTGCTGGAAAATAAGCCTATTCTGCTGTGGTCATTCTTTTTCGGGTTGGTGCTGGCTTCGGTATTGATGGTGAGCAAACGCATCACCCGCTGGGGTATCGGCACAGTGGCGGCGGTTTTTCTGGCGGCGTTGGGGGCATACTGGCTGGTGGGGTTGGTTCCCACCGAAACGCCGACTGCCCCGTGGTTTGTTTTTTTAAGCGGCGCCATTGCCATTTGCGCAATGATTTTGCCCGGTATTTCCGGTTCGTTTATTTTGGTACTGCTGGGCAAATATCAATACATTCTGGGTGCGGTTAACCGGCACGATTTTATCACGCTGGGAATTTTTGCGGTGGGTGCAGGTTTGGGCATTATCACTTTCGCCCAATTTTTAGGCTGGCTGTTCAAGCGATACCATAACCTCACCGTGGCGATGCTCACCGGGTTGATGCTCGGTTCGCTGCGGAAAGTCTGGCCCTGGAAAGAAACGCTGTCAACCCTTACCGACCGGCATGGCAATTTAATTCCGGTGGTACAAGTGAACATCTTACCGCCGGCATTAACCGCCGAAGTATGGTTTGCCGTCGCACTGGCGGTGTTAGGCTTTGCGGTGGTCTTCTCTTTGGAATATGTTGCCTCGCGGCAAAACAGCCATTGAGAATATTTTTCAAATTGTTTGACTCGCTTATGGCAGCATGGTATAGTCTTTTAATGGATGCCTATATTTGGAGGATTTCCCATAAAAATGAATTGGACACGTGTGTTTTATATAGTTTTGGCGGTCGGAATCGCCTCTTTCTTTTTCAGCCAATTGCTGTTGGGGTCTAACACCCCCGATGTCAAACC
>CAYPNZ010000126.1:0-7252 GCA_964411845.1 uncultured Anaerolineaceae bacterium | reverse complement strand
GGGGCAAATTGCAAATTACACAAAATACGTGTATCAGTCAAAAAACACCACTACCCATACATTTTTCCAAACCGGAAGTTGTGAGTATCATATACCTATGACAAACCCGAATCGCTATTTTTATGCCGAAGATACCCGTGAGCGGGGCTTTTTGGTGGGTGTGGATATTCGCAGCCACACCCATCGCACCGGTCTGTTGACCATTGAAGATTCGCTGGAAGAGCTGGCTGCGCTGGCAGAAACTGCCGGTATCGAAGTTGTCGGCGGCACTTTCCAGCGATTGAACAAACCCGTATCCGCCACCTTCATCGGTTCCGGCAAAGTTGAGGAATTGAAAAATTACCGGGATGACCTTTCTGTTGACGTGTTCATTTTCGATGATGAACTCAGCCCGCGCCAACAACGGGTGCTGGAAAAAGAACTGAACGTGAAAGTTATCGACCGCACCGCGCTCATCCTCGATATTTTCGCGCGCCATGCCCGCACCCGCGAAGGGCAATTGCAGGTGGAATTGGCGCAGTTGGAATATCGTTTGCCGCGATTAACCCGCATGTGGACGCATTTGGCTCGGCAAGCGGGCGGACGCGCCGGCGGGGCGACGGGGGGCGTCGGCGTGCGCGGTCCCGGCGAAACCCAGCTGGAAGTTGACCGCCGCGAAATTAACCGCCGCATTGCCGCCCTCAAACGCGAACTGGAAAAAGTGCGCGCCCACCGAGCGCGCTATCGAGCGCGCCGCCGCCAAAGCCAAATCCCCGTGGTTGCCATTGTGGGCTATACCAACGCCGGTAAAAGTACCCTGCTCAATCGGCTGATGGCATTTGCCGGTGTGGCAGATGAAACCGAAAACCCCATTTACGCCGCCGACCAACTTTTCGCCACGCTAGACCCCACCACCCGCCGCATCGCCCTGCCCGGCGGGGGCGAAGCCCTGTTCAGCGACACGGTCGGTTTCATCCAAAAATTACCCACCGAACTGATTGCCGCGTTTCGCGCCACCCTGGAAGAAGTAACGGAAGCCGCCCTGCTGCTGCACGTGGTCGACATCACCCACCCCAACGCCGCCGAACAGGTTGCCGCAGTGGCAGAAACCCTGCGCCAACTCCGCGCCACCGACATCCCGATGGTAACAGTGCTGAACAAAATTGATGCTTTTGACGGCGATTTGTCTCAGGCGGAAAATGTGCTCGCCGGGTTTGCCGACAGCCTGCCGGTTAGCGCCAAAACGGGGTACGGTGTGCCGGCACTGCTGGCGCGCATCGAAACGATGCTGCAAGCCGATATGGTAACGCTCACCCTGCATTTGCCGTACAGCGCGGGCAATCTGGTGTCGTTGCTGCACGAGCAGGCAACCATCGAAACGGAAACGCACGATGAAACCGGCACGCAGGTAACGGCGCGCGTACCGCAAAAACTGGTGCAACTGTTTGCGCCGTATCGTCAATAACTTGCCCCTTTTCGAGGTGATGTATGAAAGACTTTTTGAACCGGCTGGCTGAAATTAAAGGCATTTTGCCGCTGAGCGGGTTATTACTGGTGGTTATCAGTTTAATTGCCCAGTTTGTGCCGGCGATGCACCCGCTCACCCCCGGCGATTGGCTGTTGCACGCGGGAGTTATCATCGGTTTGGGCGGATTGCTGGTGGCAGATGCGCTATGAGCGTGCCGAAAACCATCAGCCCGTTGATGGCACTGTCGCCATTGGATGGGCGGTATCGTTCCAAAATTGAACCGTTGGCGGCATATTTTTCCGAATTCGCGCTGATGAAACATCGTCTGCAAGTGGAAGTGGCATGGTTTATCGCGCTGGCAGATGCCCCCCAAATTGCCGAACTTCCCCCGTTGACCGCTGCCGACCGCGATTTTTTGCGCGGGTTGGTTGCCAATTTCAACCTTGATGCGGCACACGCCATCAAAATCATCGAGCAAAAAACCAATCACGATGTCAAAGCCGTGGAATATTACCTGAAAGCGCAATTGGCAAACACCAACCTTGCCCCACACCGCGAATTTGTCCATTTCGGTTGCACTTCCGCCGACATCAACAATTTGGCAACCGCGCTGATGCTGAAAAACGCCCTGCACTCGGTGTGGCTGCCGGCGGCAACGGCGCTGACAGATGCGCTGACAGAAATGGCGGCGCGCTATCAATCGCTGCCGATGTTGGCGCACACCCACGGGCAGCCGGCATCGCCCACCACCGTGGGTAAAGAATTGGCGGTTTTCGCGCATCGGCTGCGGCGGCAACTCGACGCGCTGGCGGGGCAGCCCATTCTGGGGAAAATGAATGGCGCGGTGGGAAATTTCAACGCGCATTTGGCGGCATATCCCGCGGTGGATTGGGTTGCCTTCAGCCAAAATTTTGTCGAAAACCGGTTGGGACTGACCTACAATCCGCTGACCACCCAAATTGAATCGCACGACTATCTGGCGGAAATTTTTCATACTGTCATACGGGTGAATACCGTTACCCTCGATTTGGCGCGCGATATGTGGGGCTATATTTCAAAAGGGTATTTCCGGCTGAAAGTGGTGGCGAGTGAAACCGGTTCTTCCACCATGCCGCACAAAGTCAACCCCATCGATTTTGAAAACGCCGAAGGAAATTTGGGGTTGGCAAATGCCCTGCTGGTATTTATGGCGCAAAAACTTCCCGTGTCGCGCTGGCAGCGAGATTTGTCCGATTCAACCGTGATGCGTAATATCGGTGTCGGGCTGGGGTACTCGCTATTGGGGTTGCAATCGGCGCGGCGCGGGCTGGGCAAAGTTTCGGCGGCGGAAGATGTGTTGCGGGCAGAATTGGCATCGGCGTGGGATGTGCTGGCGGAAGCCGTGCAAACGGTGATGCGCAAAGCGGGTATTGAAAATCCATATGAGCAATTGAAGACAATGACCCGGGGGCAGCATATATCGGCGGATGCGTTGCGTGCCTTTATTGAAACACTGCCCATCCCCCCCGCCGACAAAGCGCGTTTGCGACAACTCTCGCCGGAAACGTATATCGGTTTGGCAGACCAACTGGCGGCATTGGCAAGAAGTTTGAATCGGTGATTTACGGTTCCGTTTTTCTGTGATATAATTTTGCGTGAACGATTAGATACTTGGGAGAATTTATGGCAGCACAAATTTTAATGATTGAAGATGACCGCGAGATGGTTACACTGGGGCGCTTAATTTTAGAACGCGAGGGGTATCGCGTGTTATCTGCATATTCCGGTCAAGAGGGATTGAAACTTTTGGCGGAACATTACAATGATATTGATTTGGTGCTGTTGGATGTGATGTTGCCGGGTATGTATGGTTGGGAAATTTTGGAACGCATAAAATCCGATGAAAAAACAAAACATATTCCGGTGATTATGCTCACGGCGCGCCATTATTTGGAAGACGAGGTTGAAACGGGGAAATACGCCGACCTTTTCAGCGAATATGTGGTGAAACCGTTTGTGGTGCGTGACCTTTTGCAAAAAATTGCCGGTTATGTGCAGCACCGCCAACCCGATTGACCCCCATCCTTTTAAAATGCAAACGCCGACAGCAATGGGCTGCCGGCGTTTTTTGTTGCTCAAAAAATCGCTATTGCACGCGGGCAAGTGTGCGTCCGGTGGTAACGGCGCGTTCCGTATCCACAAAATACGATTCGCACGCTTCGTCAATTAAAGCCGGAGACAAATGCAGCGGCTCGCCGGAATACTGGCACAGCGATACCACAATTTTCAAAATATCACGCGGATGCACGGCTTGCAGCGGGCGTCCGGGTTCTCGGTACCATTTTTGCAGAAAGTGGATGAACGAAGCTTTATCAAACGGCACATTGAGCGCTTGACACATTTCCATAAAAATGCGGTAGAACATTTTCTCGTCGGGGCTGAAAACACCGACTTTCATTTGGATGCGGCGCAAAAAAGCGTCATCTACCAACTCTTCCGGGTCGAGGTTGGTACTGAACACAATCAATTGTTTAAACGGCACTTCAAACGTTTGTCCCGTTTGCAGCCGGAACAGGTCAATTTCCGTTTCCAGCGGGACAATCCAGCGGTTGAGCAGTTGGGTGGGGCTAACCTGCTGTCTGCCAAAGTCGTCAATTAAAAACATACCGCAATTGGCTTTCATCTGCAGCGGGGCTTCGTAAAACTTTGCCACCGGGTCGAACCGCAAATCGAGGCTATCGAGCGTCAACTCGCCGCCGACAATGACAAACGGGCGGCGATACAGCCGCCAGCGCGGGTCAATGGCGGGGTTGGGGTCAACATGTACCTCACGATGGATGAGTTTGTCATACAGTTGAATAATCTGCCCGCCGACCGTTACCGCGTGTGGCAGCCAAACGGGGTCGCTGCCTGCCACCAGCATACCCACTGCCTGCGCGATGGTTGTTTTGCCGTTGCCGGGGGGTCCATACAGAAAAATGGATGTGCCGGCATTTACCGCGGGTCCAATGCGCCGGTGAAAATTTTGCGGCAAAATCAAATGGCTCAATGCCTGCTGCACCCGTTCCGGGCTGATGGGTTCCTTTCGAGTTTGCAGTACCACCGCTTTGTTATATTTTTCCAGCGGTACGGGCACCGGTCCAATGTATTGCGACCGTTCCATCGCGTCGCGGGCGCGGTTTTTCCCTTCGTCGGTGATGGCGTAAGTGTAGCCTTGCCGCCCCAAACCGCCCAAACCGCTGGTTCCGTGGCGAACTTCCAACAAATGTTCGCGCTGAAGACGCTCCAAAACTTCATCGGTTACGCGGAACGGAAGTTGTATCAACCGTTTCACATCGCTGCCGGACGCTTTACCGTAATTGAAAAAATATCGCAGGATGATGTCGTAAACCAACGCAGTGGGAACATCCAATTGTTCAAAACTGGGGGGTGGGGCTAAAACTTCTTCCATTCCATTCATTGCCACGGTGAACTCCTGCCATTTAGCATTTTTCCGATATACCAATCTTACTCGATTTCTTCCCGTGTGGCAACCACACCATAGAACTATTGTCAGCCGATAAGCGTGCCACTTTTTGTTTTTTGGCGCATTATTGTGTACAATGACAGTATTCACGGGGATTGAATTTTTTATGTGTTTTTGATGATAAAGGAGGTTGTTGAATGACTGCATCAACTGAACAGTATTTGACCATTCGCGAGGCGGCGGAACGGTTGAATGTCAACCCGCGCACCATCAACCGGTGGATACACAAAGGCGAACTGGACGCGGTAAAATTGCCGGGGCGCGCCGGGGGCGAGTTTCGGGTGGCGGTAAGTGAGTTGCAACGATTGCTGGGCGAAATTCCCACCGATGATGTGGCGGCGCTCCGTTCCGAGCGGAATCGGATGCGCGCTCTGTTGGGGGCAATTTGGGAACAGTGCGAACACGCCATTTACGTGTCCGGCAGAGGCTACGAAGTGTTGCTCGAACCGGAACTGTACAACCAAATTCGAGATATGGTCAACCGCGAATAACCGTTATGTTAGCCACTCACCCCGTTTTGCGAACCAAAGCGGGGTATTGTCTGTTTGCTTGAAAAAATCGGTGGAAATATGGATGTAAAATCGAATGTTTGGCTGGAAGTGGATGGAAAAGTTGTGATGAGCCTGTGGCGGGTGCGGCTGCTGAAAGCGGTGGAAGAAACCGGCTCCATTTCAAAAGCCGCCGCCGCAATGGACATCCCATACCGGCGCGCGTGGGAAAAAATCCATCAGTCCGAAACTCGATTGGGCATAAAACTGATTGACACACAGGTGGGAGGTTCCGGCGGCGGCGGCGCAAAAATTACCCCCGCCGGAAAAGCGCTCATCGAAAAATACACCGCCCTCATTACCGGTGTGGACGGCTTGTTGCGGCAACGGTTTCACGAAATTTTTGACTAATTTTTTAAATGGCGTTATGTTTGCACTGCATAGCGCCGTTTTGCTGCCATCATTTTTGTCAACCCACCGGAGAATGACGTATGAAAAATTATTTTCGTTTGCCGATTGCTGTAATTCTGCTGACTTTAATGCCGGTAATTTCCGTTCAAGCGCAGCCGCCGGTCTGCCAATCAACCGCCACGGTTCAACTGAATGATTGGCTTTCAAAAATTGCCGAAAAGTTTTACGGCAACCCGCTGGCATATCCGGCAATTGTGGCTGCCACCAATGCCCGGCACGCCGCCGATGACACCTTCGCGGCAATTGACGACCCGAATATCATCGAACCGGGCTGGAAATTGTGCATTCCGGCACCGGATGATGCCGCACAACTGCTCGACGGCATCACGGTGGCACACCCCACCACCGATGTCGGACGGCTTATTTTGGCGACGACCACCAGCACCGACAATTCGGGGTTGCTCGATTTCATCTTGCCCGATTTTGAACAAAAATACAACGCGGATGTGGATGTGATTGCCGTCGGCACGGGGCAAGCGCTGGCATTGGGGCGTAAAGGCGATGCCGATGTGCTGCTGGTGCATGCGCGCGCCAAAGAAGATGCTTTCATCCGAGCCGGATACGGGGTTAATCGGCAGGATGTGATGTATAACGATTTTGTGATTGTCGGTCCGCCGAGCGACCCCGCCGGTATTGCCGGTATGACCGATGCGGCAGCGGCGATGGCAAAAATTGCCGCCACGCAAAGCCTGTTTGTCTCTCGCGGCGATGACAGCGGCACCCACACCAAAGAGAAATCGTTGTGGGCGGCGGCGGGCATCGAACCGGCGGGCGACTGGTATATTTCGGCGGGGCAGGGGATGGGCGCGGTGCTCACGCTGGCGAATGAGCAACTGGCATACACCCTCAGCGACCGGGCAACCTATCTTGCCCGCACCCTGACGGGCACGGATTTGGTGGTGCTGGTAGAGGGCGACCCCATTTTATTCAACCCTTATGGTGTAATGGCAGTCAACCCGTTGGTACATCCCGAAGTGAATTTCGATGGGGCAACGGCGTTCATCAATTGGATAACCGACCCGGAAACGCAGCAACTCATTGCCACTTTTGGCGAAAAAGAATTCGGACACCCGCTCTTCACACCGGATTCAAAACGCTGGCACGAAAGCCGGTCGAATGGCGAATGAGGCGTGGCGCGTATTGCGTGAAACGTAAAACGTGAATTTTGCAACTCTGCAACTCTGCAACTCTGTAACTTTGAACTTTGAACCTGAAATGTGACCGCTGATTGCTGACCGCTGACGGCTAATGGCTGACTGCAACCCTGCAACTTTGAACCTTGAACTAAAAACCAAAAACCCAAAACCACCCATGAACGACATCATCAATGGTTTCATTCAA
>CAYPNZ010000125.1:0-7383 GCA_964411845.1 uncultured Anaerolineaceae bacterium | reverse complement strand
CGGTATCGGGGGAGGCGGTGAGAGTGACGACATCGCCGTAATGGTAGGATTCTTGCGACGGGGAAGCGGCAGCCTGCCCGTTACCGACGGTGGCGAGGTTGAGGGTTGCAAGCACTTCGGTACTGATTGCTGTTGTGGCGGTGAAACCGCATGTATCGGTAATACGCAGAGTTGGGGTGTATATACCGGGAGAACGGTATGTATGAGTCACTATTGCGCCCTGAGCCGTGTTGCCATCATCAAAATCCCAGTACCAAGCGGTAATCGCCCCGCCATTGGTTACAGATGTATCGGTAAAAGAAATTGTTTCATCCATAATCATGTTGGAAGGCATATCGAACCGAGCATTGAGTGTGGGCGGTTGTAAAGTTATACTCAACGGTGCGCCCGGATTGCCGGTAATACCTTGGTCGCTATTGACAACTTGATATGCGTTGTTGATTAAACTATTTTGGCAGGTGGTAACGGCGAAACTAACCTGCGCATAGTTGGCAGCCGGTATGTGTGCGATTGTCCAGATGACATCGGTGCCGGATAGTGTGCCCCCGGAGCCGGGGATATAAGTTGCGCCCACAGGTATGGTGTCGCTAACCACTACCCCGGAAGCATCTGCGGCAAGGCTGCTGTTGGTAACGGTAATGGTATAAATTACCGGTGCGCCAATGATTGTACCGGTTGCTTGTTTGGTCACGGTGAAAACGGGATTGTGAACAGTGGTTGTTACAACAGGTGTCCACCCTCCCGTAACACCGGCGGTGATAAAAGCGGTATTGGTAATTTGAGTGCCGTCAGCAAGCCCGGTGTTAACCTGAACGCTATAATCCAGCGATAAAACGTTTGCGGCGGGAATGTTGCCATACCAAGTAATGACATTGCCGCTGTAACCGCACGTTCCGAAATTGCAAACGAGATCGGTGTTATAAGTAATATTTGACGGCAAAACATCGGTGATGCTGCCTGTTAATAGTGCAATCCGGTCGGGGTTGGTGATGACGATGCGATACGTGAGTGTATCGTTATTTCGGGCGGATGTTGCGTTTACCGTTTTGGTGTAAGTAAAGGGAGCCACTTCATCGAAACCCATGTCCCAAGTGCTTCCCAACGGGCGTTGTTGCCCGTCATAATCATCGCCGGGCAGCCCCGTAACACTGTTGGTGCCTGTGTCTATCGCCGGTGAACCCTGTTTCAGATGGAAAGCGGTTGTTAAATTGCCCGCACCGATAAACAGCGGGTCGGCGAAAACATTTCCCGTGCTGGTGAAATTCTGCTGAGGGTCGGTGGGGGCGGTGTTGTTAAAAAGGTTGTTGTATTCCGCTATCGAACCGGTAGATACTCGCCCAATACCACCGCTGCTGTGATGCGCGTAATTGCCGGCGACAATATTATTGACGGCGTACCCGTTCTCTTGAAGATAGATGCCGCCGCCGTCGCCGTCTTGGCTGCCGACACCTGTAGCGCTATTGTTTACAATAGTATTATTGAAGATGTTAATGTTGTCGGTATTGTTGGCGTTTATCAGCATCCCCCCGCCAAATGACTGATACCGACAATTACTGCTTGGACATCGGGTTGTATTACTGACAATAAGGTTGTTTTTAATCACAACCGCATTATTTTCCCAAGCATCAATACCGCCGCCTTCGGCATGTTGATTGTTGAAGGTAAGCGCGATATTGTTGTAAATTACATTTTTCTCAATTATTGCGGCTGTTGCATTAGAGGCAAACCCAATGCCGCCGCCGGCAGCCCAATGAGAGATATTTTCATTTCCGGCGATAAGATTACGGCGAATGACAGAAGTTGTTGTGTCGCTAATACCGATACCGCCGGCATGCCCGCTGGTTGCGCCAAGTGTTTGTACCGTGTTGGTGGTGACATAATTATCGGCAATTAACGAATTGTTGCCATTACCCCGAATCGCAATCCCCCCACCCAGCGAAACGGCATCACCGGTGGCGGTAATGGCATTACCGTAGATGAAAGAATTCATCACTCTAGAGCCTGCCCCCTGAATATCAATACCGCCGCCAAAAACCCTGCCCGAACCTTGACTGACGAGCGCGTTGCTGTAAATAACAGACCCGGTAATTAAATGCGAGCCGGTAATAATTGCCACCCCTGCGCCAAATGCGTCCGTATTGGTTGCGGGGGCATATTTGTTGTATCGAATAGTGCTGTTTGAAATGGTAACGGGGTTGGTTGTTGCCAGCACCAACCCTTGAACGCCATATTCAATGAGCGCGCCATCAACCCAACCGCGGCTGCCCGCCTCGAAACGAATACCATACCAGTCTGCCGGGGCAGGTGCTGCCGCCCCCGATGTGAATGTTACCGGACCGGTAATGCGTAATTCCGCGCCATTTTGCACGATGACCTCAATGCGGGTGGGGTCTATGCCGGCACCGGCTGCGTCGCTGTTTGCAATTCGTATGGTCGTGCCGGGCGTAATGGTAATAACGACCCCTGCGGTAATGGTAATATCGGTTGTTGCCGTTAATGTCCCGTGCCATGTGCCGCTGACGGTTTGAGTGGGTGTAATGGTGTCCCCATCCGTGTGCGTATCGCCCAGCACAACCATGCTATGCCCGGCAAGCAACACGGTAAATGTAACAAGCATACTTAATGCAAGCACACGTACAATTTTCAACATAGATTGATACATACCATAACCTCCCGCAAATAATGAGTTGGAAGCGCATTTTGCGTATTTCAAGCATCCAAAATAACACAAGTTGTAAAGGGCTGTCAAATCTTCCATAACAAGCCATACGGCAAAAAAATCACGTGATATTTCTGTATCTAAATTGCAAATATATTTACGTGTTAAATTGCCGATATGGTATTTCTGCAATTGACACAATGCCCGCTCTCTGCTAAAATACTGCCGAATTGGGATTTGCCCGGAGGGATGGCAGAGTGGTTGATTGCGGCGGTCTTGAAAACCGCAGAAGTTCGTAAGGGCTTCCGGGGGTTCGAATCCCTCTCCCTCCGCTGAGAGATTAACAATTTGCCATAATCATTGCCGGCATTGGCGGCAATTGATAATTTGGGGAGATGCCAGAGTGGTTGATTGGGGCCGCCTGCTAAGCGGTTGTGGGGTCTTAAAGCTCCACCCAGGGTTCGAATCCCTGTCTCCCCGCTCTAAACAGAAAAGACGACCATCCGCCCGATGGTCGTTTTTTTGCATGGGTGTTTGCTTGATGAGTTTGCTTGACCTGCCACTAAAAAACGCGCCACTGGTTTTCATTGACACCGAAACCACCGGACTGCGCCCCGATTTGGGGCATCGGGTGGTGGAAATTGCCGCCCTGCGCACCGAGGGGCTGCAAAAAACAGCGGAATTTGCCGCACTGGTAAACCCGCAGCGCGCGCTTGACCCCGGCGCCATAGCGGTCAACGGCATCACCCCCGATATGGTTGCCGATGCGCCCGTGTTTGCCCAAATTTTGCCGCAGTTGAACGAGTTGCTGGCAGGCGCGGTGATTGTAATGCACAATGCCGCCTTCGATATGGGTTTTTTAGAGGCGGAATACAGCATCGCCGGGCAGACCATTGCCCCGGAAGTGGTGCTCGATACGCTGATGCTGGCACGGCGGCAATATTATTTTCCCAGCAACAGTTTGGGCAATATCGCCCGCACTTTAAATATTTCCACTCCAAACGCTCACCGTGCGCTGGGCGATGTGCTGACCACCTTTGCCGTGTTCCGTCGTTTTGCGGGCGATTTGGCTCGCCGAAATCGCCCGTTGGTGCGAGACTGGCTGCGAATGCAGGGCGGCGTGGCATGGCAGCCGAAATTTTCCGCCGACCATCTGCCCGCCGACGACCCGTTGCGCATCGCCCTGACCGAACAGCGAAAGTTGCGCATTCAGTACCGCGCCAACGGCGGGCAAATTACCGAACGCATTGTTGAACCGCAAACGCTGTCGGGGCAATATTTGGTTGCCTATTGCCACCTGCGGCAAGACCGGCGCACCTTCCGGCTGGATAACATCATTTCAATGGAAATTCTGGACATATAATGAGACAATCCCCCATTAAAGCCGTCCTGTTCGATATGGATGGCACGCTGATAAAACACACGTGGCAGTATGAAGACATCACCGTGGCATTGTTTAACCGTTTTGCCGATGCGCTGTCGCCCTTAACCCGCGATGAATTTTACGAAGTTTTTTGGCAAAAAAATGTGGATATGTGGTATATGATGATTGACGGCGTTATTGACGGCGACACCGCCCAGCGATACAGTTACATCAACACCCTGCGCGCTTTTGGGAAAAACACGGCGCTGGCAGACAAAATGGTGGCGGTGTGGGTATCGCTGGTGCTGGCGGAAGCCGCGCCGTTTGATGATACGTTTTCAGTGTTGGAAACCTTGCGTCAAAATTACACGGTGGGTATTGTAACCAACGGATTTTCGACCATGCAGCGCGCCAAAATTAACCATTACGGGCTGGATGACCATGTAGATTTTTCGCTGGTTTCGGAAGAGGTGGGGTTCCACAAACCCGATGTGCGCATTTTTAAAGCCGCCCTGCATCGCGCCGGAAACATTTTGCCGAGTGAGGCGGTGTTCATCGGCGATAATTTGGATACCGACATCGCCGGTGCAATGGCATGCGGTATCCGCCCCGTGTGGGTGGAAAATGGCGACGGCAGCATCGCACCGCCGAATGGTGTGCCCGCCATCCGGCAACTATCCGATTTGCCGGCGCTATTGTCCACCCTATAATTTTTCTGACTGCTGACTGCTGACTGCTGACTGCTGACCGAGGTGCTATTTGCCTGTTTTGTCTGAACCGGCGGTAATTGCCATAATGACTGCGCTGATGCACGGCGTGCTGCTGGGATACGTGTTCATCAAACGTTCCCCGCAGCGAAAACTGCCGTTGTTTTTCGGGGCATATTTGCTGGCGGCAATTCTGTGGGATGCCGGTATTTTTGCCGATACACTGCCGTCTGTGCGTGCCATATTCCCGTTGGTATATTTGTATGCCCTTTTGCTGCTGACGCTTTTCTTGTGGCTGTATACTGCCCGCTTTTTAAAAACAAACCACCGCCGACAAAAAGTGATTGTGTTGACAACGGGCACGCTGGCAGTGATGGCAGCGGTGCAATTTGCCCCGTATCGTTTGCCATACCTTCCCGTTCCGTTTGGCGGCGGGCGATATATTGACAAACTTACCATCAATTTTTGGCTGGCAATTGCCGTGGCGGCATTTGTGATGGGGTACGCTTTGTGGCTGACCGACCATTTGCAGGCGGTATTGCACAGCCCGCGCCACCAAAATCGGGCGCGATTGCTCAATATGGCGCTGGTAACCGTGGCAATCGGTTTGGCGTTGAGTTTTGTGCCCCTCACGGCAGAAGTGGGGTTGGTGGTGCACTGGCTTGGCGCGCTGGAACTGACTTACCTCACGTTCAACCGCTATTTACCGGACATAAAATATTCGGCAAAAGAGTTGGCGGCATGGTTAACGGTTACCCTGCTCACCGCAGCGATATTCTTCGCCGTTATTTTTTTCACGCGGCAATGGGTGTGGGTTTCGCCGGTATTGTGGGCGGCTGTCAGCAGTGTGGTGTTGGCGTTGCTGTATCCCGTCATTCACGCCACCCTCGGCGGCACAGTGCGCCGTATTTTATTTGCCCACCAATACAATTCCGAAAAAATCATCAAAGCGTATATTCACGCCATCAACAATTTGTTGCTGTTGCAAGATTTGGTCAGCGTGTCGTTGACATTCATCTCGGCGAATTTGAAAATTGACCGCGGGGCGTTTTTCCTGCTGGAAGATGATACGGACGGGATGCTGACATTTGCCCTTTATTCCAACCTGAATGGCGATTTGCCGCCGACCGTCCGCCTGAAAAAAGACAGCGCCATTGCCGCCACGCTGGTGGAAGAAAAAATGCCGCTGGCGCAATTTGCGCTCGATATGGATAGCCGATATGCCCAATGCGACCCGTCAGCGGTGCAACAGTTGCGCGAGTTGGGGTTTGAGCAGTATTTTCCCATTCATCGCAATGCAACAGTGGTGGGTATTTTGGCGCTGGGCGCATTTTCCGACGGGCGAGACTACACCCTGCAAGACATCGAATTGCTGTCAACTATGGCAGAACAATCGGCTATTGCGCTGGAAAATGCCCGTCTGTTTGACGATGTGCGCCACAACCTGCACGAAATTACCCGCATCAACAGCATGATGGATAATGTGTTTGCCAGCATTCAAAGCGGGGTTATCACCATTGATGTGCAAGACCGGATTATTGTCATTAACGATGCGGCATATCACATTTTCAATCTGCCGGACGACATCACCATCGGCACGCCGGTAGAAAAGTTGTTCAAACATTTGCCGCGAACGCCGTTGCCCGCGCTGCTCCGTGATGTGAAAACCACGTTTCGCAATTATAAAGGCTATGAAATTGCGCAGGAAGTGCCGGGGCGCGGGGTGGTGAACCTGAGTGTTGATTTAAGCCCCATCCGTAATGCTCAGCGAGCCACCATTGGGGTGGCGATGGTGCTCAACGATTTGACCGAGAACCGAAAATTGCAAGCCGTGCAAAATCTGTTCCGCAAATATTTGTCGCCGGCGGTGGTAGACCGTTTGCCCAGCGACCCCGCCGAGTTGAAGTTGGGCGGGCAGCGGCAGGATGTCACCGTGTTGTTTGCCGATATTCGCGGTTTCAGCACATTCAGCGAGCAAAAAGACCCAGAAGACCTGATTACCGTGCTGAACAAATATCTGTCGTTGGCGGCGGAAGCCATTTTGGCGTATGAAGGCACGCTTGATAAATTTGTCGGAGATGCGGTTATGGCAATTTTCAATGCTCCGTTACCCCAACCCGACCATACCCTGCGCGCGGTGCGGGCGGCGCTGGAAATGCAGCGTGCCATCACCGAATATCATCGGCAAATGGTGGCGGATGCGCCGCAACTCAGTTTTGGCGTCGGCATTCATGTTGGCGAAGCGGTTATCGGCAATGTGGGCACACAGTCGCGCATGGATTACACCGCCATCGGCGATGCGGTGAATTTGGCAAAACGCTTGCAAGAAAACACGCCCGGCGGGCGCATTCTGTTGAGTGCTGCCGCATACGAGCGTGTAAAAAATGTGGTTGATGCCGTACCGTATCGCGAAATGCGGGTTAAAGGTAGAAAAACACTGGAACAAACTTACGAACTGCTCGGCATTCGTTAATCCTTTTTCCCGAAAAATTTAACCAGCGATTGCGGCAAACACCCCGAATTGCCATTGCCCGGCGGCGGTGTCGGCGTGGGCGACGGTGTCGGCGGTGGTGGAGACGGTGTGGGTGATGGCGACGGTGTCGGTTCCGGTGTGGGCGGCGGTTTCAGCATGGACGTCGCCGACATGGACGGCG
>CAYPNZ010000124.1:0-7408 GCA_964411845.1 uncultured Anaerolineaceae bacterium | reverse complement strand
GCCCCAAATTGCGCCGCCCAGCAACTGCGATTGCGGGGCAAATTCACGCTCGTTGGCAATGGTGGTCATATCCGGCGAGCGGTAAAAGGGTATCATCTCATCCGAACCGACCAGCACCACATATTTCCCGGCAAAATTTTGCATCCATGCCGATTTGATGGCATCGCCCACGGCATTGGCATACCGCGGATGGCAATAGTTGGCGTTCCAATCGGAATATGCTTGCGCCACCGCACCATCATACTCCACCGAAACCAGTGTGCCGGTGACGGTATCTGCCAGCGATTGCAGTTTGGTTTCCAAACTATCCGCTGCGGTGATACCGTATGTTTGCGCCATACGGGTTTTATTCCACAGGATGCGTGTCTCATCACCGCCATTCACCCCGAAATATGGTGCATTCACCGCCACGGTATCGGTAAACGCAGGTGTCCACGCGCAAGTTGGCGGCGGCACAAGTTGGGTGGTCAGCGTGAGGGTGTATGGTTTATAGTGCGCTTTTGCGTTTTCGCCGCGCACCACCACCAAATAATAATTGCCGGGGAAGTAGGCTTGCGTGCGAATAACTTCCGGGGTGGTGATGGGGTTGGTGGAAATGGATGACAGGTTGCCGATGGATGACAAGTTGCCGATGGACGATAAATTACCGATGGATGACAAATTGCCAATGGACGACAAATTGCCGATAGACGACAGGTTGCCGATGGATGACAGGTTGCCAATGGACGACAAATTGCCCGTTGAATCTACATCCAGCCCGTCCGCAAATTCGCTGAGCACGTCACTTTCGGCGTATGGCGTCGGCGGCAGGGGCGAAACGAGAAACAGGTCGTAATCATCGGGCAGGTATGGCGAACCTTCCAGCGTCACGGTAATGTCGGATGTTTCGGTAATGTTGAAGGTATACCAATCCACATCGGTTAAAGTGCTGATGAACGACAGGTACGGCGCATCCGGCATAATGGGATAGGCATCGGTATAAACGTCATTCGGTTCAAACGTATCGCCCAAAACGGTGACGGTCTGCGATACCGTAACGCCGGTGTTCATTCCGTTTTCCGCTCGAACAAACACATCTTTCCGACCGGGCAGCGCCCATTGCAGCGTTACGGATGTGGTAATGCCGTTATCAAAAGATTGGGTGCCTTTGCCGGTTGCCGCCCACGTGTAATGGATGGGCTGCGAAGCGCTGAACGGGTCAACGGCAGCAATAAAGGTAACATCACTGCTCGCCAACGCCGTTAACGGTCCCGTCAGCGTTACGTTCGATACCGGCACAAATGCCCCGCCGGAATTATATTCATCCGCTCCCAAATCGGGCGCGCTGCCAATCCACCGCGGGTCGCCGTCAATATCGGTGGGGAAACCGGTATCTACCCCCAGATCTATCGCCTGCGAACCGGCAGTGAGGTGGAAACCGTCTGCGAAATCGTACATCGGGTCGGCAACCAGCGGCGAAAAAACGTTTACCATCCCCCCGCTGCCATTTATCGTTTCGGTCAAAACACTAAACCACAGGATATGGTCTAAATTCACCGTTACGGTTGGTCCCGCCGAAAGATTAGCCGCCAACACGCCAATATCTTGGTCTGAAATGATGGTGTTGGTAAACCACACGGGTTCAATGGGCAAAAAACCTTCCACGCGCACCCCGCTGCCATCACCCCCAAAGTTGCGGGCAATGGTTGTGTGCAAGAATTTCGGGGCGCGACCATCGTTCATAATGTAAATTGCGCCGCCTATGGCAAACGTGTCGGTTAAAACATTATCAATGACCACATTGTTCACGGCATTGATTTCCGCGCCGTTATCTTGGTCGGACGAAAGGTATATGCCGCTGCCATACATACCCGCATGGTTAGCCTCAATAATATTGTCCAGCATATCAAATCTGCCCGTCGTCTGATTGTAGGTTTGTCGGGCAAATATTCCGCCGCCGTCGCTACCCGCCGCATTTCTCCAAATGTCGTTTTTCTGCAAATTTATGGCACTATCGGTTAAATACACCCCGCCGCCATTATATTGAGCGGTGTTGGAATAAATTCGGTTACCGGTTACATCCGCGTCGTTACTTTCCTGCAAATAAATGCCGCCACCGTCTGCGGCTTGGTTATGGTGAATATCATTATCATAAAGGTTTGAATTGGGCGCACGCAAAACGTAAACGCCGCCACCCACCCCGCTAAAAGCATTGCCGCCGATAATTTCGAAGCCCTCAATGGTTGCCGCTGTACCGGAAATGACAACACCCCGCCCCCTGCCCTGCGCATCAAGCGTGGTCGGTTGGGTTAAAGGATACGATACATTCCAATTGGTGGTGGTGTATCCGCCGCGCACCATAACGGGTTTGGAAATGAACAGGGTTGCGGTTATGCCACTGTATACCCCCCAGTTCGAGTAGTATCCTTCCGCCACACGGATTTCATCGCCCGCCGCGGCTTGCTCAACCGCAAACTGCACGGTGAAGCACGGCTGGGCTTCGGTGCCGCAGCCGGCAACATCCGCGCCGAAATTCGCTACCCGAATAATGCCCGTGCTGCCTTGAGCATACACCGGCGCAATTTTTCCGCCGGCAACCTGCAAAATCAGCGATATTGCCAGCACAGCAAAAATACCACCGAAAATCGCCACCAAAAGTTTTATTTGCTGTTTCATCGACCCACTCCTCAACTGTGCTGATGCACTTTATTTATGGCAAGTGAGCAATGAGGTTTTCGGCATATTGTAAATCTGTTTTTGCCCCCAATGCTTTAAAATCTCCGATGGCATCTTTTAGGTTTTGCCGTGCTGCCGCCGGGTTTTCGTGTTGCCATAATTGTCCGAATGCCACTTTGGTTTTTGCAATTTCATAGGTGCTGTTTAAATCGGTTAGAATTTTCAAACTTCGCCGCAACGAAATTTCCGCCGGTTTTTTTTGACCCGATGCCAATTGCACCAGCCCCAATACCCGGCACGACATACCTTCTTCCAATTTTGCTTCTTGCTGTACCGCCAGTTCCAGCGAGCGTCGAATATGTTGCAGCGCGACATCAATTTTACCGGTGTGCAGGTAAAGTTCAGCCCAACGCCGTTCCAGTTCCGGCAAAAAATCTTCCGATTCGATGCTGGCGAAAATTTCTTCACTGGTTGCCAGCAGGTGTTGCGCTTCGGAAAAGTTGCGCTGGTACAGACGCAGTTGCCCCAAATTGCTGGCTGTCACTGCGTGCGGCAGCGACGCGCCCAACTGTTTCCACACGTCCAAACTTTGCAAAAACAGTTGCTCGGCTTCATGCCAATTGCCACGGTTCATTTGAATGTTTGCCAAATTATTACTGATAAACCCTTGATAGAGTACATCGCCAATTTTGCGCTTTACGGCAAGGCTGCGTTCAAAGGCTTCGGTTGCTTTTTCCCAGTTGCCCAAATCGCTGTAAGCATTTCCCAAATTGTTATAGGCATGCGATAACCCGATTTCGTCATCTATTTGCTCATACACTTTAACGCTGTCGAGCGAGAATTGTATTGCCCGTTGAAAGTCACCGTACCGGGTGTAAATGCCCGCCAAATTGTAATAGGCTTGGGCAACGGTTTGCCGGCTGAGGTTAGAGTTGATACCGCTGGCAACTTGAAGCGTTTTTTCACACCATTGAATGGCATCGTCATTTTTGCCCTGCCGGCGAAAAACACCCGCGCCCAACAAATATATCCGCGCGGCTTCGATGGTCGGTTCCTCTGCCGGCAACAGCGACAGCCCCCGATCCAGCCACTCGAAGGCGGTATCAAACTCGCTGCGGCGTTCATACACGGCGGCAATCTTGCGGCACACATCGGCGCGACGGGCAGCATCCGTTTCGGCAATCATTTCCCGTGCCCGCGCCAAATGTTCCAGCGCATCATCATACTGCCCCATCAGCGTCAGCACGTCCCCCAGCGATTCGTGTGCCTCCAGCCGGGCGGCGGTGGTATCTGCATCTTCCACATTTTCGGCAGATGCCAGTACCCGCCGGTATGCTTCAACGGCGGTGGCGTTGGCAAATTCTCGTTGGGCGTGCCGGGCGGCGCGCAAATTGTATTCTATCGCTTTCATCCACGCATGTCCTTCAAAATAATGATATGCCAATAAATCTATCCGTTCGCCCAATGAATCGGCGAAAACATGTTCGTAAAAATCGGCAATGCGCCGGTGGAGGGTGCGCCGTTGTTCAAATGACAAACTTTCGTACACCACTTCGCGGGTGGTGAGATGCTTGAAGCGGTACAACAGCGATTCGATTTGGAAAAGTTCGGTCAGCCCCAAATCTTGCAGATAATCCAAATGTTCGCGCACAACGGGTTCGGTACTGCCGTAATTTTGCACGCTGCTGACAACCCGATAGGCAAAGATGCGCCCCACCACCGATGCCACGCGCAAAATGCGCCGGTCAATTTCCAACAAACGGTCAATGCGGCTGATGATGATACCGTGAATGGTGTCGGGCAGTTCGATGCCGGTTAAATTGCCGGCAAGTTTCCACGCGCCGTTGGGCATTTTTTTGATAACCCGATTGTCAATGAGCACCCGCACCACTTCTTCGATGAAAAACGGGTTGCCGCCCCCTTTCGACAAGATGAGTTGCCGCAATTCCGACGGTAACTTCACCCCGCCAATCATTCCCCGCACAATTTCCAAACAGGCATCATCGGGCAAATCTGCCAGCGGGATGTGTGCCGCGTGCGGAAATGCCGTCCAATCGGGTAAATCCGGGTCGGTGCGGTGGGGCAGCACCAGCAGAATGGGATGTTCGGCAATGTTGCGCGCCACATAATTTATCAATTCCATTGATGCGGGGTCTGCCCAGTGAGCATCTTCCAGCACCACCATCAACGGTTTTTGCGCGGCGCGGCTTTGCAGCAATTTTACCGTCAAATCCATAATGCGCTGCCGCCGCAGTTTGGCATCAATGGCGCGGGTCAAGTCATTATCCGGCACAGCCAGCCCCAGCACATCGGCAATAACCGGCACCCATGCCGATTCGCCAATTGCCGCCATACCGCGTTCAACCGCCGCCACCCGTGCCGAAATATCGTCATTTTGGGTAATGCCGAAATAACTGCGCAAAATATCTGCCCACGGGTGGTAGGTCATCGTTTTACCGTAAGACAAACAAATACCAGCCAGCAAATCCATACCGCGCTGTTCGGCGCGATACGCCAACTCTTCGGCAAAACGGGTTTTGCCAATGCCCGATACGCCGCTGATGACCAAAATTTTTCCGCGCCCCTGCACCACCTGCTCAATGGCAAGCAGCCCCGTCCGCAATTCATCATCACGCCCCACCATCGGCGTGCCGGAAAGATTTTGCCAGCGCGACGGCTGCTGCCGTTCTGCCAGCACCGCAAAATTTCGCACGGGTAACGATTTGCCTTTTACGGAAACGGGGTCTTTTTCCTGTAAATCGAATGAACTTTCCACCCGACGAGCGGTGCTGTGGCTAATGAGCACTTCCCCTTCTTGCGCCTCCCCCATCAACCGCGCCGTCAGGTTGACTTCATCGCCCATCACCGAATATTCGTGCCGGGTTGCCGAGCCGACATTTCCCGCGAAAACAAACCCGCTATTCAACCCAATTCGCTGTTTCAGCGGCACATCGCCAAATTTATCGCTTGACGGGTAGATTTGCCGCAATAGCGCGGCAGTACGGCGGTTTACACCCGACAACGCCGCGTTCATTGCCAGTGCCGCGCGGACGGCACGCTGCGGGTCATCTTCGTGCGCTTGCAATGCACCGAACAACGCCATAATGCGGTGTCCGATGGCGTAGGCATCAACTTTGTTGACCACACCGCCAAATTGATTGATGATGCGACTCATCGTTACAAAATGGTCGTTCAAAATGCGCGTGATGGCATCTTGATGCGATTCGCCCAGCGTTTCGATGACATCATCAATGCCGTAAAAATTGGCAAACATTACCGTGACGGGACGATGCGAACCGGGCAGCAGCGGATTTTGAGGGTTGATGATGAGTTGTTCCAGCAATTGGCGGGGGATGAAAGGCGTCATACCGGCGATAATTTGTCGTTGGCGGTCGGCAAACGCCAGCAACGAATCAACCGTTGCGTTGAGCAGTTCGGGCATTTCCGCAGAAACCGCATCCCGCCGCACCGGCGACGGTTTAACGGGCACACGCAATGTTTCCAACAGCCAAAAATTTTCAACGGGCGAAAACTCGGCAACCGCGCCGAGCGCCGAGCGGACAGCGGCATCTACCACAATTTGCCCGGCATTGGCGATATGTTCCGCCTGCGCCATATTGGTCAGCGCCTGCCCCATCACCGCATATTCCATATTTTCCGCCGTGCCCAAACTTGCCAAAAAAACATGTCCGCTGCCGATACCAATGCTCATCCGCAACGGAAAAATTCCCTGCGATGTTTTTACGCGGGTAAATTTTTCCATTGCCTGTTGCATAACCCGGGCGGTTGTTAACGCTCGGTGCGCCCCGTCGGCACCCTCAAAAAACAGCAGCAGGGCATCACCGCCGAATTTCAGCAGGTCGCCGCCGTATTCATCGCTGAGCGCAAGCATCGTTTCAAAGTAGGCGTTAACGATGCCGGTAATTTCTTCCGCGCCTTCTTTGCCCAGCGCCGAAAGTTTCTCGGACATAGCGGTAAAACCGGACACATCGGCGAACATCACCGCACCATGTCGAAATTCGCCGCGCACTCGCCCCGGTTGCGGTTCATGCACAATTTGCTCAACCAGATAGTATGGCAAATAGGTGGCAATGCCCTGTCGCAGCGAAGCCAAATGAATGGCAATGGTGGTGGCATCATCCAGCGAAATTGTTTTGGCGGCGGAGAAATTGAACGCCGGTGGCAAGTAGGGTTGTATATGCGATATAATATCGGTTGTGCGTTTGTTCATAGGTGTCCGGTGGGTGTAGTTTGTGCAGAAATACAACTTTTGCCGCTGGTTTTGCAGAAAAGCAGGCAAGTAATGAGGATTTTGTGTGCAGTATTTACAAAAATAGTTACGGAGATTATACCAATTTTTGCCCGATGGTCGAAATTCGTGGCGGCTAAAATTAGCCGATGATATAGCGCCTATTGAGATTTTTGAAACGTAACTGTCCAGCCTGTTATGGCGAAACCCGTTAGGGTTGCAGCAATCCCCGCCGCTGCAATCGGAGATTGCTGCGCTGCGCTCGCAATGACCCTTGAACTCAAAACGCAAGCCGACTGAAAGTCGGCTTATGCTTTTAGCCCATCGGTAACAAGTTAAGAAATTGTATAGCCGTCAAATCAAATGTCATACCGGAATTTCCCGCAGGGAAATATCCGGTATCCATAGAAACAGATATGGATTCCCGCTTTCGTACCCGCAGGGCACAGGCGGGAATGACATGCCTTAAATTTGGAAATTTCACCGCCGAAAGTTACTTTTGGG
>CAYPNZ010000123.1:0-7418 GCA_964411845.1 uncultured Anaerolineaceae bacterium | reverse complement strand
TAGCCCTGCCCAGCCGCCCGATACGTTAGGGGCAGACGGTCTAGGTGAAGCGCCACCGGCGCTCGAAATCTCAATTTAGGCTCCGGTGACCGCAATGATACATTCACCACTTACGTACACAATCATTGTTACAAACACGAGTCCTACTCCTGCCGGCGATTTAATAATTATTACCCCTATTCCCGATCACACCACATACCTCCGATCATCTGATGGAGGAAACTATATGCAAAATACAAATACAGTTAGTTGGACGCTTGCATCGTTAGAATCTCATACACCTGTTACTCGACAGGTAGTGGTTTCTGCCACCAATTTTTCAACCATTGTAAACAACGGTTATTATGTCACCGCCTACGGTAACATTTCTGCAACAGGTACTATTTCTGCTTCAACCCAAGTCCAACTTCCCTTCTCCGAATTTTTACCATTAATACTCAAAAATTGACCAATGGAGAAAACGATTTCTATGGATTTTTCACTGACTGAAGAACACCGAATGCTGCAGAAAGCGGCGCGGGATTTCGCCGCGGAGCGGGTGCGCCCGTTGATTCGGGCATACGACCCGCTGCACAAATTTCCGCGAGAATTGCTGCCGGAAATGGCGGAGATGGGCTTGCTGGGGGTGTGCCTGCCGGTGAAATACGGCGGCGCGGGCTTCGATTATATTTCGCTGGGTATCGTTTCGGAGGCGATGGAATGGGCGGATGCGTCGGTGCGGGAAACGATTGCCGTGCATACCGCGCTCAACTCGCTGGGAATCTTCCAATGGGGAACCGAGGCGCAAAAGCAGAAGTATCTGGTTCCGCAGGCAAAGGGAGAGAAAATCGGCTGTTTCGGGCTGACGGAGCCGGGCGCCGGTTCGGATGTGGCGGCGCTCAGCACCCGCGCCAAAAAAGTCGGCGACACCTATCTGCTCACCGGCGAAAAAATGTGGATTACGCTGGCAGACATCGCCGACCATTTTCTGGTTTTCGCCAAAACCGACCCCGAAAAACGGCATCGCGGGATTTCCGCTTTCATCGTGGAACGAGATTTCCCCGGCATCCAAACCGGCACCATCGAAGGGAAAATGGGCGTGTGGACGAGCAATACCGGCTGGATTCGGATGGACGATTGCGCAGTGCCCGCGGAAAATATGCTCGGCGAGCCCGGCGAAGGGTTCAAAATTGCCATGTCGTGTCTGGACAATGCGCGGTACACCGTGGCGGCGGGTGCGACCGGCATTATGCGGGCGTGTCTGGAAGCGTCGGTGGCGTATGCCCACCAGCGCGAAACGTTCGGCAAGCCGATTGCGCAACATCAGTTGGTGCAGCAATTGATTGCCAATATTTCCCAGCGGCACGACATCGGTACGCTGTTGTGGCAAAAAGTGGGCTGGATGAAAAATATGGGCATCCGCAACACCCGCGAAACGTCGCTGGCAAAAGCATACTGCACCGAAGCGGCGTTCGCCAGCGCCAGCGACGCGGTGCAGGTGCATGGCGCATACGGCTATTCCAGCGAATATGATGTGGAACGGCATTTGCGCAACAGCAAAGCCGCCGTCATTTACGAAGGCACCACCCAAATTCACCAACTGTTGCAAGCGCAATATGCCCTCGGGTTTAAGGTGGATAAACCGCTGCGCCGGGAATTGCCGCCATACGATGCGACGGTGTGGGGGGGATAGATTGAGGTTCAAAGTTCAAGGTTCAAAGTTCAAAGTTCAAGGTTCGAGGTTTAATGTTTCAAGTCCAAAGTCCAATGCTCGGAGTTTCAATACAACCGACTTGAAACACGAGACTTGAAACCTGAAACTTTGAACATTGAACCTCAAACCACCTCTCTTCGGAACAATATCGGAACATCCCGGTGCTAAACTGGGTTCAATATAAATGTGAAACCATAAACAATCAGGTGTATCAAGGAGGACATCTTGAAAGCAATTGTTTTGATGAAACAAACTCCCGATACCGCCCAACTTTCCGCCTCGATGGACGGCTTAAAATTGATGGCGGAGGGCGGTCCCCGCATCGTCAACCCGTGGGATGAATATGCCATCGAAACCGGACTGGTGCTGGCGGAAGAACACGGCGGCGAAGCGGTCATTCTCACCATGGGCAAACCGGAAGCCACCGAAGCCATCAAAACCGGGCTGGCAATGGGCTGTAAAGGCGCAACCTTGCTCACCGATGATGCTTTTGAAAATAGCGATAGCCTTGCCACCGCCCGAATTTTGACCGCCGCCATCAACCAAATGGGCGATTACGACATCATTCTGGCGGGCAAATCTGCCATTGACGGCGACACCGCCCAAACGGCGATACAGGTTGCCGCCCTGCTCGGTATTCCGTATTTGGGATACGTCGCCAAAATTGAAGCGGTGGATTTCGATGCCAAAACCATCACCGTGGTGCGCGCCATTGATGGCGGACGCGAAACCGTTACCGGTTCACTGCCCGCCGTCGTTTCCGTCCTGAAAGAAATCGGCGAACCGCGCTACCCCAGTTTTATGGGCATCCGCAAAGCCGCCAAAGCCAAAATTCCCGAAATGGGCTTGGCTGACCTCGGGCTTGCCGCCGATGAAGTGGGCGCGGCAGGTTCGCAAGTGCAGTGGCCCGAAGTAACGCTGCCGCCGGCGCAAGAAACGCAGCTGGAACTCATCGAAGGCGAGCCGGAAGAAGCGGCGGAAATTCTGGTTCAAAAATTGCTGGCGGAAAAGGTTATATAGGAGGGCATCATGGCAAACATTTGGACGCTTGTTGAACATCGAAACGGCGCAGTTGACAGCATCTCGTGGGAAACGCTGGCAATGGCGCGAAAATTGGCAGACAAATCCGGCGGCAGTGTGACCGCCGTGGTGCTCGGCGATGGCGTGGGCGACTTGGCGCAAACCGCTTTCCATTACGGCGCAGACAGCGCACTGGTGGTGGATGACCCCGCCCTGAAAGATTACCGGCTGGAAACTTACGGCGCGGCGCTGGCAGAATTGGCATCCGCACGCACGCCCGATATTTTGCTGATGGGCGCCAGCGACAAAGGGCGCGAAATTTCGCCGTTTGTGGCGGCAAAACTGGGCGTGGGACTTGCCAGCGATGCGCTCGATATGGATTTGGACGGCGACAGCCTGATTGTCACCCGTCCGGTGCTGGTCGGCAACCTCATTGCCAAAATCACTTTCAGCGCTGCCAAACCGCAAATGGCATCACTGCGGCGGCGCGTTTTCCCCGCGCTGGAACCGGACACCGCTCGCAGCGGGAATGTGGAAACGGCTTCGGTCTCTCTACCCGAAACAAAAACCGCCGTTACCGGCTTTGAAGTTGCCGAAGGCGAAGTTTCGCTCAACGATGCCAGCATCATCGTTTCCGGCGGGCGCGGCGTCGGCGGACCGGAAGGCTTCCCCGTTGTCAAAGCATTGGCAGACGTGCTGGGCGGCGCGCTCGGCGCAAGCCGCGCTGCGGTAGATGCCGGCTGGATTCCGTACAGCCATCAAGTCGGGCAAACGGGCAAAACCGTTCAACCCGATTTATATATCGCCTGCGGTATTTCAGGTGCAATTCAGCATTTGGCAGGGATGAAAACCTCGAAAGTCATCGTCGCCATCAACAAAGACCCCGAAGCCCCCATTTTCAAATATGCCAAATACGGTATCGTCGGCGATTTGTTCAAATATGTTCCCGCGCTGACGGAAGCATTTAAAAAAGAGTTGGGGAAATAACCGGTCGTTTCAAAAAAACGGCAGAGGGGACGCGGATATTGTATCTGCGTCCCCTCTTTTTTGAATGCACAACATATTCAATCATGATTCGGTTTTTGGCGGAAATCGCCGGTATCGTTTTGGTGTTAACTTGCGGACTGGCTTCCAACTGCTTCCCATCCCACTCAGCGACATTGGCGAGTAGTTTTGGTGAGACGGACTTAATACCGGAGGAATGTTAATTTGCGATGTCGGCGGGGTTTCTTTCTTCTCCGGCTCCGGTTCCGGCACATCAACGCCGGGCAAATCGCTCAGCGATACGTGCCGCACATGCTTCGAGGGTGGGGGTACCGGTTTAATTTTTCTGACAAAATAGAAAACCAGCGCAACCAAAAGCAATGCACCAACCGCCATAAAAAGTATCGAAATTACTTGCAGGGTGACCATGGTATAACCTCCTTTCTTTAAATTTACAATCGCCGCTCACGGGAGGAGCGGCGATGAAACATAATGCCCGAAAATAATTTTGCCGCTGACCAATAGCCGGCGGCAAAACAGGTATGTTGGTCAGCCAACATTGTTTTCTTCTACCTCTATTATACCACACTTGGCAAGCAAATTCCATCGGATTCCGCTTTTGAGCAAAATATTTTCGGCACACAAATTTGCCGGCACACCGTCAACACTCAAATTCCCAAAACGATTTTGAAACTTGATTCTTGACGAATTGTAAACCATAGGCGTATAATTGGGCAGTCCAAGAGGAGGGATAAATGATTGTGCAAACGAATGGCAGGCAACGAGTTATTTTAAACGAAGATGAATTTGAATATTTGCAAAATATGCTCGATTTCGGCTCTTCCGTTGAACAGGCATTGATGCAAATTCGCCCGGAGTTGCAAGACGAAACATGGCAGTTCGAGAACCTTATCATCACCGTTCACCGCACGCATCTTACCAATTGACCTTTTCCCCCACGATGGCAAGCGCCATCGTTTTTGTTTGCCCCGATTTTTGCACCACAGTTATTGCACCGCAAGAGTAGACATAAATAAATAATTGCGCTATAATAGTTTATATTATGTTAACATTCTGGTGGGAATGAAACTATGTACGCGCTAAACATTGACCCGGCAAACCCCAAAGGGAACCCCAGCATCGCCGAGCTGAAAAAACTCGGGGTGCAAGCAGTGCGTTTCAGTTATAAAGATGCCTCCGCCGGTGAAAAACCCGACCCCGCACAGTTGCAATTCTACACCAACCATGTCGAAGCCCTGCACAACGCGGGTATCGCTTCGCTCATCATTTTCACCCACGAATCATTCCCCGGCGCCCCCGCCGCCGACGCCCCCGCCGATACATGGACACCCTACATCCACCATTTCGCCCGCCGCGCAGGACAGGTTGCCCGCGCCACCGTGCTGTGGGAACCGAGTTTTCAAATTTGGAACGAACCCGACCACCCGAAACTGCCGCACGCAATACCCCCCAACATTTACGGGCAAATGTTGCTGCAATCACAAACTGTCATCAAATCGGTAGACCCTGCCCTGCGCGTGCTGACCGCCGGACTTGCCTCCGGCGATACTACTTGGCTGCGGCGCGTTATGTGGAGCCTCGGCGATAACGATTTACCCGCCGATGCCGTCGCCGTGCACCCATACGGGCAACGCCCCGAACCGAACTTTCCCAGCCCCACTTGGGGATACGGCAATCTCACCGACCTGCTCATCCGCTATCACCGCGCCGGAAATTTACCCATCGTCATTTCGGAAATCGGCACCCAATATCTGAATCCCATCGAGCAAGCGGAATACCTGCGCCGATTTTACACCCAAATCGAGCAAACTTTCAGCAACGTGGTTCCCGAAGTTTTCTGGTTCTGTTACAGCGATGATATGGTCGAACCTTTCGGGCTGATTGACCGCAACGGGCAGCGAAAACCCGCCTATTATGTTTTCCGCTCGCTGGCTGCCCCACCCCTTGGCGTTAATTTGGAACCGGTGCTGGACATCACCATCACCGTGCATCAAGCCGATTACGACAACCTGCGGCGCAATTATGCGCAAATGCCAACCATCCCCGCCGAAGTAACCATTGACGGCGCACAATTTGCCGATGCCGTCATTGGCTACCGCGACCCGTCGGCGCTGCACTACCCCAAAAAAGGGCTGGCAATTCGCTTTCCCGCCGAGCATCCGTTCCGGCAGGATGTCCGTCAATTGGATTTGAGCGCAAGTTACCCCGACAAAAGTCTCATCCGCGAGCGGCTCAGTTTCGACCTGTTTGCCGAAACCCGTGTGCCCGCACCCAAAGCCGAACACGCGCACGTGACCATCCGCGCCAAAGAAACCGGAAAACCGCTGGAATACGGTCTGTACACCGCCATCGAACACATTGACCCGCAGTTTTTTGCCCGCCGCAACCGAGACATCGGCACGCTGTACCATGCCACCGGCGGCAATGTAAACGGCGTGCCCACCAATGCCACCCTTTCGCCGCAGCCGGAAAATATTTTGCGGATTTTATACAAAAAATTACACACCAAGCCCCAAATTGCCACCGGCGCACTAGCTTCGGCAATAACCCGCACCTTCAATTGGAAGCACATTGTTACCGCCCAAACCGAGCCGGACAGTTACACCGACCTGACCCAACTGATTGCCGACATCAATCGCTGGGGGGCAGGCGTGCTGCACCACTATTTGGAAACCCGCTTCGATGCCGATGTGCTGATTGATTGGCTGGCAGTGAACACATTGGTGCAAGCCAACGACAATTACACCAAAAATTATTTCCTGCACAACCGACCGGAAGATGACCGCTGGGAAATTTTACCGTGGGATTACGATTTAACTTTCGGGCGAAACTGGAACGATTATTGCGGCGGGCTGTGCGACGACCTTTCGGCGGGCACGTCCATTAAAGGCAGCAACCAAATGCTCAACGAGTTGACCCGCCGCATATTGGACAACCCGCTTTATTTTGACCGCTTGCGGGCACGATTGCACACCCTGCTGACCGAAGTTTTCACCCCCGAAAAACTCTTCGATAAAATTGATGCGCTCTATACCCAAATTTCGCCTTTTGTGTACACCGATACCCTGAAATGGGCAAACAATTTAGATTTTGAGCACGAACGCGAACGGCTGAAAGACTGGATTGAACGCCGCCGCGCCTTTTTGCTGCAAGCCATCGCCATCCCGGAAACACCACCCCCCACCGGCGACACCCGCCCCGACACCGTTGTTTCCGCAGTGTGGATGGAACCCGCTGCCCCCGCCGCCGGCGATGCGGTAACTTTCGCCGCGCGCGTGAAAAACCAAGGGCAGGGCGATACCGGCGCGGTGGTCGGGGTGGCATTTTTGGTAGACGGGCAATACATCACCTTCGGCACAAACAGCGCGCTCGCCGCGGGTGCAGAAACAACCATCCGCGCGGTGTCATCGTGGCAAGCCGTCACCGGCACCCATCGGCTCACCGCCGTGGTAGACGATGTGAACCGCTATCCCGAAGTTTCGGAAACGAACAACACGCTGGAACAGACATTTCAGGTTGCCGCCGCACCCGCCGGGGGCATCAGCGATGTTTCCGTGCGCGATATTGCTTTCGAGCGCACCGCCGACGGCAAAATTCGGTTGGCGGCATTGGTGGTCAACACAGGGCAAGCCGTTACCGCCGATGTGGTCGGCGTGGCATTTTTGGTGGATGGCGTTTATGCCGGGTTCGGCATCATTCC